>SKPS01000145.1 GCA_007119395.1 Lentimicrobiaceae bacterium | reverse complement strand
TTCTGATCTGCTTTGGCATCAAGGCAGCTGTTTTTCCATTGTTTTTCTGGCTTCCGGCTTCGTACCATACTCCTCCGATCAGCATCACCGCCATTTTTGGTGCCATGCTCACCAAAGTGGGTGTTTACTCTCTGATGCGGGTCTTTACATTGATCTTCATCAATGATGTGGGTTATACCCACACCATTCTATTGTGGATCGGTGGATTTACCATGTTGGTGGGTGTATTGGGAGCGGCATCACAGTACGATATGCGAAGGCTTCTGTCGTTTCACATCATCAGCCAGATAGGCTATATGATCATGGGATTGGCGCTCTACACGCCGTTGGCCATAGCCGGTGGTGTTTTCTATATCATCCACAACATCCTGGCAAAGGGGAACCTGTTCCTCATTGCCGGTGTAGTGAACAGGCTGAGGGGCACTTACGATATCAGAAAAATTGGTAACCTGGTAACGGCCTACCCATTGCTGGCGGTTCTGTTTCTGGTATCGGCTCTTGCGCTGGCAGGCATCCCGCCTCTTACAGGGTTCTGGGGTAAATTCTACGTGGTGAAGGCAGGGTTGCAATCGAAAGAGTACTTGTTTGTTGTGGTGGCATTGGTGGTAGGTATGTTGACCCTCTTCTCCATGATCAAAATCTGGAATGAGGCGTTCTGGAAAAAACAACCTGACAACAACCCCTCTTATGACCATTGCTACCAGGGACTCTTCTCAAAACACAATATCTTTATGACCATTCCCATCATTATGATGGCACTTTCAACCATCATTATAGGGTTTTTCCCGGAACCGTTTTTCCATATTGCCGAACGGGCAGCCAGTGAATTGCTTAACCCCGATATCTATATTCAAACCATTTTAGGAGGTGCACAATGAGAACACTGCTCTATAACATCTTCCTCACGGCCATTTGGGGGATGCTCACCATGAATCTCAGCGTGGGAAACGTGATCATCGGATTTATCGTGAGCTATATGTCTCTGTGGTTTGTGCAACGGAAGAACAAAGAGAACAGGTATTTTCTATTTCTGCCACGGTTCCTCGCTTTCTCGTTCTTGTTCTTCAAGGAGGTAACCATCGGTAGTTTTAAAATACTGTATGACATCATCACTCCCAGGCACTACATGAACCCGGGTATCATTGCTGTGCCTCTCACTGCGCAAACTGATCTGGAAATCACCATTTTGGCCAATGCCATCACACTCACTCCCGGAACCATCAGCCTTGCTGTATCTGACGATAAATCAACACTCTATGTCTATTCTGTTTATCTTGATCGAGATGACAAACAGAAGAGTATTGACGCCATTAAAAACGGATTGGAAAAGAAACTTTTGGAGGTATTAAGATGACATTTAACGGTATTTTGGTAGGATTTGTATTGCCTTTGCTCAGCATTTCGATGTTGATCATCTTTTTGCGCCTTTTCAGGGGGCCTTCGGTGGTTGACAAGGTGATCGCTCTTGATCTGTTGGTGATTATTGGCATTTCCATTGTTGCGGTGTATGCCGTGTTGTTTGATCAGCCGATGATCATCGATATATCACTGATTCTGGCGCTGATTGCATTCCTGAGCACGATAGCCTTTGCCTTCTTCTATGAAAAGCGCAACAAAGCGATTAAGTAATTTTTAAAACGGGAATTATGACTATTACAGAATATATCGTACTCTTTTTCATGATCCTGGGCGCACTGTTTATTTTCGTTGCCTCTATCGGGTTGCTGAAGATGCCGGATGTGTATCTCAGGATGTCGGCTGCCACTATTGCGGCCACCTTTGGCGTTGCTTCCGTTTTGGTTGCCGCTGCCATTCACTTTGGTACCATCACAGTTACCTTGCATATTCTGGGCATCATCATCTTTCTGATCCTCACTGTTCCAGTGGGGGCTCACATGTTGGGAAGGGCTGCCGTGATTATTGGGCTCAAACAATGGAATAGAACCGTGAGCAACGACATTGAAGGGACCTACGACGAAGAGACCCATCAGTTTTGCTGCATGGACGAGATCAGGAAGAGCAGCGGTAATGCATCAGACCATGAAGAGGATTAAATAGAATTGCACAATAGATAAAACATCTACAGATATGTTGACACTTATTTTAACAGGATTTCTGGCAGCCATTGCGGCACCGTTTATTCATAAGCTCACACCCCGCTTTTCCGGTGTCATCTTATGCCTGTATCCTATCCTGTTTTTTGCCTGGCTGCTGGGCTTCATCCCCAATGTATCGGCCGGAGAATCTGTGTTGCTGGAGAACCAGTGGTTTCCTGCGATGGGGGTGAACCTGAACTTTCTGGTTGATGGGCTTAGCCTCACATTTGCGCTTATTATCAGCGGAATAGGTGCTATTATCGTGTTTTATGCAAGCGGGTACCTGAAAGGGCACAGGAAGCTGCCACGCTTTTACGGATACTTGCTTTTCTTTATGACTTCGATGCTTGGGGTGGTGTTGTCTGATAACATTTTCACGTTGTTTATTTTTTGGGAGATGACCAGTATCAGTTCCTACCTGCTCATTGGCTTCAACCATGAAACCGAAAAGTCGCGATATGCTGCTTTACAGGCTTTGTTGGTAACGGGGGGGGGAGGTTTGGCCATGTTGGCGGGGTTGCTGCTTCTTTCTCATATAGGGGGCACCACTTCATTGAGTGAGCTGATGAATCAGTCGGCATTAATTGGAAGCCATGGGCTCTATTTACCGGTGATGATCATGATATTACTGGGTGCCTTCACCAAATCGGCGCAATGGCCTTTCCATTTTTGGTTGCCCAACGCCATGGAGGCTCCAACGCCCGTAAGTGCTTACCTTCACTCAGCTACCATGGTAAAAGCGGGTGTCTTTCTCATTGCACGACTCACTCCGGTGATGGGAGGGCCGGAGATATGGCACAATACCTTAGCTCTGTTCGGTGGGATCACTATGGTGATGGGTGCAGCCATGGCGATCGGGCAGCACGACCTCAAAAGGATTCTCGCCTACACTACGGTCAGCGCATTAGGTATTATGGTGTTTTTGCTGGGGCTTGGCGGGAAATATGCGGTGACTGCCGCCATTACATTCCTGCTTGTGCACTCACTTTACAAAGGGGGCCTTTTCCTGGTGGCCGGTGCCATCGACCATGAAACCGGAACCCGTGACATCAGAATTCTGGGAGGCTTAAGAAAATTTCTGCCGATGATCACCATAGGGGCACTGCTGGCTGCCCTTTCATATGCCGGTATCCCGCCGTTGTTAGGATTCATCGCCAAAGAGCTGATCTATGAAACCTCCATTCAACTTCCGTTAAACCCGGCCTTTTTGACCATTGTGGCCGTTACTACCAATATGCTGCTGGTGGCTACTGCCATCATGGTGGGCGTGAGACCCTTCTTTGGAAAACACAAAGAGACGCCCAAACACCCCCACCCTGCACCGGTCACCTTATGGATAGGCCCTGTTTTACTTGGACTGCTCGGTGTGGTGTTTGGTCTCTATCCGGGGTTGGTTTCTGATGGCCTCATCGCTCCCGGTGTCATGGCAGTGGCTCAAACCACCTCTGCCAAACTCACCCTTTGGCACGGCTTTAACTTCGTGCTGCTGCTCTCCCTGATCACACTGGTTGGTGGTATCCTGATTTTCCTGCTAACCGGTTTCGTCAGAAGCCATATCAGCACCTTCAACAAAATTGCCGCTGTTGGCCCGGAGGCTTGGTATCAGCTTCTCCTGAAAGGGCTCATCCGTTTTGCAACACTGCAAACACGCTTCTTCCAAAATGGACGGCTCAGAAGCTATTTCTTCTATATCCTGGCTGTATTCCTCGGACTGACCATCTACACCATCTTGCGAACCAAAGTGTTTGACATGATCGCAATGGATCTTACCGATGTCTACTTCTATGAGTTGCTTATTGTGATTATTATGCTGGCATCGGCCTATTTATCTGTTATTTCGAAAAGCGTACTTGGGGCGGTGGCTGCACTCGGAATGGTGGGCTTTGGAGTAGCCCTTTTATTTGCTTTTTACAGTGCCCCGGACCTCGCATTGACCCAGTTCTCCATTGAAACCCTCACAGTCATCCTGCTGGTACTGGTGGTGTACCGGTTCCCTAAACTGGAAAACTACCTCTCAACCAGGTTGCGTGTAAAAGATGCCATTGTCTCTGTGCTGGCCGGAGCCACGCTTACCATTGTTACACTGATTGTGCTACAAAGCCCTCCCGAGTCAAAAATATCAGACTACTTCCTGGAGAACTCTTATGCACTGGCCCACGGCAGAAATGTGGTAAACGTGATCCTTGTGGATTTCAGGGCGCTTGATACCATGGGAGAGATCACGGTGTTGGCGTTGGCTGTAATGGGCGTATATGTCTTGCTCAAATTCAGGGCAAGGAAAAAAGAGGAGAACAACCAATAAAACTACTAAGCCATGCTACAGTCCGGGCTGCTGCGTATTACTTTCATTGCCGGTCGGATTACGGAAGCACCAGCGGGAAATCGGTATCAAAATCGACGTAGTGAACGCGGCTCAGGATGTTTTTGAGAAAATCCTCGTAGAGGCTTGAGAACTTAAAGGCATCAATGTTATAGTAGTCGAGGGGGAGTGGTTGGTTTCCGATGTCACCCATGTCGATTACAGAGGTGTTATACTCTTCGAGTTCCTGAAACGGTACGATTTTATTCATCACCGGCATCTTGCCGTATTCCTTGTTCAGCAGTAATTCAACGATTTTATCAGAAAGGGTTTGGGTAAGCCTTTTGTCGTATCGTCTGCACATTCCGGAACGGGGGTAGTATCCTGTAATTTGTGCTCTTGCTTCAATTCCGGTTCTTTTAGAAATTTCTGAAGCGATCACACCACTGATGCCACCAAATCGTGGATGGCCAAACTCATCCACTTCCGAAGAGGCATACACCACATCCAGTTTTCCTTTTGTTTCATCATACCAACGTACACCTTCTGAAACGGCGATCAGCAGGGCTTTTTTGGGGTGGCGCAAATAGTTCTCTTTCACCAGTTCAAAGAAGAGCTCTTTTTTCTCTTGTGTCATGGGTACTTCGGGAATCAGTGCCATGGTAGCACCACCAAATATGGCTGTACCTGTAAGCCAACCGGCATCACGCCCCATCACCTCCAGCACCATAATCCGCTGGTGTGATTCTGCGGTGGTTTTGATGTTGGCCGTCATCTCTGCAATAGCTTTGGCCGCAGATGGGAACCCCGGGCATAATACCGCTTCGATTTTTTTCCCTTCTACATGGTGCCATGTTCGTGTACGCAAGTCGTTATCGATGGTTTTCGGAAAGCCAATCACCGGGATGCCTTCGGTTTCGAACAACCGTTTTGCGGCACCATTGGTATCGTCACCACCAATTGAAACCAGCACATCGATGCCATAACGGTCGAGGTTTTTCAGCACTTGCGGAACACGACTTTCGGGGTTCTTTTTCGATGCAAACGGGTTGGTCCGGCTCGATAACAGCGCAGTACCACCATACCATCCGTCATAGGGGATGTTGGTGAGATCTACTACATCACCTTCTCCCAACAGACCTTTCCACCCCATGCGGATGCCATATACTTTGTAACCGAGCAATGCAGCACGGTTGCGGATCGATTCAATGCTTGAGTTCAGCGCCGGTGTGTCACCACCGCCGGTAAGGATGGCCAGCGTCTTGCCCTTAAATAATTTGTTGCCCATAGTACTATGTTTTTATTGATGTATCCGGTTTAAAGACAACAAAAATACAAGAATATCAGCAGTTACACGGAAAAAAATCAAATCGATTT
>SKPS01000335.1 GCA_007119395.1 Lentimicrobiaceae bacterium | reverse complement strand
GAGAAGAGGCTCACGCATATTGATGAAAGTGGAAAGGCCACCATGGTGGATGTCGGTGGTAAACCGGAGTTGCACCGTGAAGCGAAGGCCGTAGGATATATCATACTGGCAAAGGAGACGGTTGATTTAATCCGTCGGCAAGCCATTAAAAAGGGGGATGTGATGACCACCGCGGAGATTGCGGCCATACAGGCTGCCAAGCGCACCCACGAATTGATCCCTTTATGCCATCAACTGTTGTTGAACACCGTCAAGGTGTCTGCTACCCTTCATTCCGACAGGGTAGAGATCAGCAGCACAGTAAGGTGTACAGGTAAAACGGGTGTTGAAATGGAGGCGTTAACGGCTGTGTCAGTGGGGTTGTTAACCATTTACGACATGTGCAAAGCGGTTGACAAGGAGATGGTGCTGGGAGGCATCACTCTTGTTGAGAAAACCAAAAAGGGGGAGGGGCAATGAAGATAGTATCTGTGAATATTTCGGAGAAGAAGGGAACTGTTAAACGCCCGGTTGAATCGATCAGGCTCAATGCGCTGGGTGTAGAACACGATGCGCATGCTGGTCGTTGGCACCGGCAGGTCTCTCTATTGGGTGTTGAGAGTTTTGCCAGGTTCAGTAAGGCGGCAGGCCGTGAGCTTGCATGGGGTGAGTTTGCAGAGAACCTTACCACCGAGGGGTTGATATTGCACGAGTGCAGAATATTTGACCGATTCCGGATCGGTGATGTTGAGCTGGAGGTGACACAAATAGGGAAAGCCTGTCATGGTGATGGGTGTGCTATTTACCGTGAGGTGGGAAACTGCGTGATGCCAAAAGAGGGAATCTTTTGTCGGGTGATTTCTGGTGGAGAGGTAACCCCTGGGGTCTCGTTCAGTTACCATCCCAAAACCATGAAAGTGTTGGTTTTAACCCTCAGCGACCGGGCTTTTGCCGGAGAATACAGTGACCGGAGCGGACCGGTAGTGATGGAGAAGAGCCGTGAAATACTCTCAGAGGAGAGGTGGCCGGTGGAGGTTCACACTGAGATCATCCCTGACGATGCGGCGCGGTTGCAGCAGATCGTGGAGCAACGTGTGCCGCACTACGATCTGGTCTTCACAACAGGTGGCACCGGTCTGGGACCCAGAGATATTACCATTGACACCCTGTTGCCGTATCTGCATAAGGAGATACCGGGTGTGATGGATATGATCAGAATGACTTACGGTGCAAAAAACCCCAATGCGCTGATCAGCCGAAGTGTGGCCGGCCTGATTAACCAAACCATTCTTTTCGCACTTCCGGGAAGTGTGAAGGCTGTAAATGAATACATGACGGAGATCGGAAAGGTGTTGCCTCACCTTATTTACATGGTACAGGGTATCGATAAACACTAAAGAGCAGGCTCTTTGCGATATCGTTGCAAGACTCCTGTTAAACAGGTGTTTTTTATTTTCGTCTGAAAGCATTAATTTAGCAGCCTGTTAAACATACATCAGCATGGATAAAAAAGCACTCTTGAGCAGGCCATGGTTGTTCCTGGCCCTTGTCCTTTTGCTCATGTCGTCCTGCATATCGCAGAAGAGGCTGCGTTATTTACAGGAGCACAAGTCAGAAGCAGGTATGGCCGTTTCAGACACACTCATCAGGCCAGCGGAGATCAGGCCGCATGACTTGCTTCATGTGCAGGTTTTCAGTGCTTCCTCAGATCTTTACAAGACGCCTGGTTTTGAGGTGAGCACTAATTTGGGAACCACCGCTTCCATCTACCTTCAGGGGTATGCGGTGGAGCCTGATGGAACACTAAAGCTGCCTGTGTTGGGCACGTTTCAAGCAGCTGGCCGCACATTGCCTGAGCTCCGTGAAGAGATTGCAGCCGCGGCCCGGCAGCTCATCAGCCTTGATGCTGATGTGATGCTGAGACTTGTGAATTTCAGGGTGTCAGTCTTGGGTGAAGTGCGAAAACCGGGCGTCATTGAAGTGTATGACTACAGACTATCTATTCTGGAAGCCATTGCACGTTCTGGTGACCTGACGGTATACGGCAACAGAAACAATGTGATGCTCGTCAGAGAAATGAATGGAACACAAAAAGTCTTTTACCTGGACCTGACCGACCGGGATCTGTTGACATCACCCCACTTCTACCTTCAGAATCACGATGTGATCTATGTGCAACCTCTTGATGCCAAATCATACGGCTTTGCTCAGGTGCAATGGGGTGTGATCATCTCCTCGGTCTCAACACTTATTGCCATTCTTGCCCTCGTTACCAGACCCAACTGATACGATTACACCGACAAAAACCCAACGCTGTGGAAACGAAAGAAAAGATTCAGGGACATCGGGAAGAGTTTATCGACTTCAGGTCGTTTTTCTTCAAGTTGATTCAAAATTGGTATTTCATTGCACTCTCTGTGGCTGTAGCTTTGTTTATCGCTCATTACTATATTCAGTACAAGCAACCAATCTATAAAGTGGCAGCCACCATGTTGATCAAAGACGAGAAGGGGATGCTGTTTATGGAACAGGGACTTTACCGTCCGCAGCTAAACCTTAACAACGAAATAGGGATCCTCTCTTCAAGAAAGCTGGCTGAAAGAACGATTCGAGGTCTTGACTTTCAGGTTTCATACTACCGGCAAGGTCGATTCAGGTTGACCGAACTCTACAAAAACATCCCTTTCAGTGTTCATTGGGATACAGCACATGCCCAACTGGCGAACATCCCTTTTCATGTTGACTTTCTAACCAATGACAGGCTTGTTGTTTCAGTAAATGGAGACGACGACATGTTCCTGTACGATTATTCAACAGATCAGGATTATGCTGTGCCAAACCCAAAGGCCTTTCAGTTCAGCAAAGAGGTTAGGCTTGGTGAACCCGTTGTTCATGATTATTTTTCTTTTACCATTACCCGAAATCCTGATCTGTTGGAGATGGACTTACGAAACCTGAATTATCAGTTTCGTTTCAATGCCATTTCGAGCCTGATCAATGAATACAATACAGTTAGTATTTCGCCGATTGATAACGAATCTTCCATCATCAAAATAGCGCTCACATCTCCGGTTTTCCATAAGGCGATATCATATGTGAATGAGCTGTGCGAGGTCTACTTGCAAAATGATCTTGAATACATCAACAGAAAATCGCTGAGTACGATTGAGTTTATAGATCTTCAGCTTTCTGAACTGCAAGACTCGATTGGGTTTATCCAGCGGGAGCTGCAGTCTATAAGAACGAACAATATGGTGGATATTGATGCAGAGCTGAAATCTTCATACACCCGAATGGATGAAATCAGGCGTGAAAAGGCGACAGAAGAGGTGAAGGTTCGTTACTACAATTTTTTGCTTGATTATCTGGACCGTGACCTGACCGATCAAGACATTGTGGCGCCTTCTTCAATGGGGATCAACGATGCGGTGCTTAACAGATTGGTGATGGAGTTGAACCAGCTGATCGTTGAACGCCAGAGTATGTTGCAGACACTTCCGGCAGAAAACCCGCGTGTGATAAACCACAAAGCCAAAGTTGACATGACAAGGCAGACGTTGCGGCATACGATCAATAACATGTTGCAGCTCTCAGACATTCAAATATCAACGCTAGACAGCAGGATCACAGAGACCAGACGAGAGATCAACAGGTTGCCCGCAGCGGAGGGTTTGTTGCACAATGTGCAACGCGATTATCAGGTCAATGACCAAATCTTCACCTATCTCAAAGAGAAGCGTGCGGAAGCGGCCATCTCACTCGCTTCCAATACATCAAACCACCAGGTGATAGACCAAGCAATGTTTATTGAGAAAGTGAGCCCCAAAGAGGGTTTCATAAGAATGGTAGCCAGTGTGGCAGGCCTGATGTTTCCGATATTACTTATTCTGATGGGAGACATCTTTAATAACAAAATTACCAGTCGTGCCGATATCGAAGAGTACACCCAAGTGCCCATATTAGGGTTTATTATCCACAACGATGATCCGGATGACAGCACGGTGGTGGTCAACAAGCCCAACTCAACTGTTGCGGAGTCATTACGTTCCATTCGAACCAACCTGAAGTACTTCAAGACGCCCTACGACAGCACTGTAATCTCCATTACATCGAGCGTTAGTGGCGAGGGGAAAACTTTCTGCTCTGTGAACCTGGCTTCGATTTTTGCCATTTCGGGGAAAAGGACCGTGTTGGTCTCTTGTGACCTTCGCAAACCCAAGGTCTTGACAGAATTCAACATTGCCAATACCGAGAGAGGGTTAACAGCCTTTCTCATTGGAAGAAATACTCTTGATGAGGTGGTGGTGGAGTCGGGTCACAATAACCTGACTCTCATACCTTCTGGTCCAGTGCCGCCTAATCCGGCTGAACTGCTTGAAAGCCAGTCTATGGCTGACCTGATTAGCGAATTGAGATCACGGTACGACTATATTGTTGTGGATACCTCGCCAGTGGGGCTGGTGTCCGATGCACTTCAAATCATGAAATTAGCCGATATCTCATTGTTCGTTGTAAGACAAAACTATTCCGTAAAAAGCTCTATCATGCTCGTAAATGATATTGTGGATATGACTGGAGCCAAAAACATGGGAATCATTGTCAATGATGTAAACATCAACAAGAAGGGGTATGGGCACTACTTCAAAGGGAAATATGGGTATGGTTACGGCTATGGCTATGGGTATGGTTACGGCTATGGTTATGGGAACTACCATGCCGATACTGTAAAAAAGGGTGGAGGTCTTTGGAGTAGATTATTTGGCAGGAAGAAGAGGTAGTCTTTCAGGGTGCTTTGCTTTGTCATTATTGTCTGGGAATCAGAAATGACGATTGGGAGCAAAAAAAGAGAAGAGCAGTGATACACAAATTATAAACGACAAATACAACAAAAAAACAACATGAGAGAGATCCGGATGGTAGACCTGCAGGGTCAGTATGAGAAGATCAAAAACGACATTGACAATGGGATTAGGGAGGTGATTGACAACACGGCCTTTATTAATGGGCCGGCGGTTACGCGTTTTCAGAAAAACCTGGAGGCTTACCTGGGGGTGAAGCACGTGATACCGTGTGCCAACGGCACAGATGCATTACAGGTGGCGATGATGGGGTTGGTGCTTGAACCCGGGGATGAGGTGATTACCACCTCTTTCACATTTATTGCCACGGCTGAGGTGATTGCCCTCTTACGTTTAACCCCGGTATTGGTTGATGTTGAACCGGATACTTTTAACATTTCCCCTGAGGCCATTCGCAAAGCCATCACCCCGAAAACCAAGGCCATTGTGCCGGTGCATCTTTTCGGCCAGTGTGCCAATATGGATGCCATCATGGATTTGGCAAAAGAGCACAACTTGTTTGTGATTGAAGATGCGTGCCAATCAATTGGCTCTATCTACACTTTCAGCGATGGCTCCCAACAACAATCCGGTACCATCGGAAATGTTGGCTGCACATCCTTCTTCCCGTCTAAGAACCTTGGTTGTTATGGAGATGGAGGTGCCATTTTCACCAACGATGATGATCTGGCAGCGATGCTCAGGGTTGTTGTGAACCATGGCATGACGGTGCGATACTATCACGATTACATTGGTGTTAATTCACGGTTGGATGCGATTCAGGCAGCCGTTCTGGATGTAAAGCTAAAGCATCTTGACAGCTACATATTTGAGCGTCAACGTGCTGCCTCTGTATATGATGAGGCATTCGGTGAACATCCAAACCTGCGCATCCCGGTCAGAAGCGATTTCTCCACCCATGTGTTTCACCAGTACACCCTGGTAACTGAGGGGATTGACAGGGATGCGTTGCATCGTCATTTGCTTGAGAAAAAGATCCCCAATGCCATTTATTATCCGGTGCCACT
>SKPS01000353.1 GCA_007119395.1 Lentimicrobiaceae bacterium | reverse complement strand
TCTGCCAGGGTAACAAAATATAGTCCGGGAGTAAAGGTAGTAATATCTGTGGTAATGGAGCCTGAGGGTTCGGATATTTTGAACTGTTTGACGGGTCGTCCTGTGGCATCGGTTACAAAAAGAGTTCCATTCAGAGGTTGGTTCTCTTCGTGTTCCGGCAGTCGGTAATGGAAGGTTACGAGCGTATGGGCAGGGTTGGGAACCACCACAAGACTTGCAAAGGTGCTGGTTTCATCCTTTTGGTGTTCCGCATCTTCGGGGGCTTTCCTTTTCTTGGAACAGGCTGGCAGTGATACATTCAGGGCCTGACCATAGCAGTTAGGCTGACAAAGCACTTCAATATAAAAGTTCACCTCAATGGTCGAGGTCGTGTTCAGGGCGTCGAAGACTCCATGAAGATGATTTGTGCCTGTATGCAACAGATTGGAAGAGCTCATGGTCGGGGTGATTGGGTTTCCGTTATTGTCCTTGATGTAGAGGTTATACCAGGCGTCACAAGGCACGTTCAGCACGTCAAGTTGAAATTGATAGGTGTTGTAGTTTCCAGTGGCCTGCAAGCAAGCGATCTCGATTACTCTGAGGTCTAATTCGCAACAATCGTTTATACGAATCTGCATGGTATCCGATTCCTGTTCGCACAACTCATTTTCCAGCATCCAGGTGTAATCGCCCTGTCCTTCGTTATCGGGTGGTAAACCGATTTCCAATCTGCAGGGTAGTTGGCAACCTATGTTATTATGATCCTTGTAACCACAGAAACATGCTCCAAACAAACATGAAGAGCAAAATCCTCCATTGTTTTGCACAAAGTTGCCATCAATTTTCCATGCCCAATCTTCAAATCCCGGGTTGGTCTGGCCATAGGTCCATGCCATCGGATAGACATATCGAGGCAGGTGTTCCGGACAGAATTCGTAGCAACCGGTGGGGAAGCGCCAGAAGTAGAAGTTGGGTGGATAGGGGATATCAATATCCTTGTGGCTTCTGCAACCGTTCTCTTCGGTAACCCAAAGCCTGTACACCCCGCCCTGATAAACGGTGGTAGAGGAGCCGCTGGCTCCGGTGCTCCAGTTGAACAAGGCATCGGCTGAATAAGCCCCCGGGTTAGTGCATGAGAGCTCCAACTCATAGCGGTCGCAGTCAAGTGGTGTTACGTCTAATACCGGGTCAGCTGGTTTTTCCCAAACTTTGACCGGAAAATATTGTACCGGAGAGATGCAGCCTCCAACTCCAAGATCCTCCACCTGAAGGGTGATGATAATGTCACCAAAAAAAGAAACCGTCAAGTCCCAGTATTTGTTGGTGGATGTATAGGAATATGATGGATTACCAGGATATACTGTATAAGCATTCCATGAATAGCTCAAGTTGGCAGATGCAGGCATTCCTGTAAGGGCGGTAAAGCGCTCAGGGACATTTTGGCACATATCCTGTTTCCCTTTGATGAAAGCCGTTGGGGCCTTTTTAACCGCAATTGCGGCCGGTGTGGGGTTGAGGTTGAGGATGCAGTGGTGCTGGTCTTTGATCTGCACCCAGTAACCACCCGAGCTGTTAACAGTGTAATCGAACTCCTCCGTGGTCCAGTTGGGCAGCGGCGCCCCCTCATTGTACCACTGGTAGGTGTGGGGCTGTGGTGCAATAATAATATCGTAATCGTATTGCGGCTCGATCGGTGGATTTACGCTTAAGCCCGGACACACGAAAAACGGCGGAGGGTTGTTGTTTTGATGATATTGTGGGTTTTCAGGATCCAAGGTGTTTTCATACACCTCTATCAGTTTATCTGCTGTCACCACGCATCCGTATTTATCTGTCACAATGAGCTCAACAAAGTACTGTGCCGGGTTCCCTCCGGTGGGGTACGACATGGTGGGATTTTCCATGTGGCTTTTTGTATAGTTACCAAAATCCCACACATAAGAGATGATCTCATTCATGTTGTAACTGAGGTTATTGAACTCTATTTCTCTGTTCTCGCACGACATATATGGAGGGGCAGCGAAGGGTTGTGTGCCGGGGTATGTGGTGAAGGCTTCAAAATCGGCCACAGGCAGATCGGGTATTTTGATTTCGGCTGTGGTGGTGCAGTAGGGCAAATTTCCATCACCGACGATCAGAGTTACATCATAGAGCCCCCCGGGGTTGACCGGAATGGAGGTAAAAGTGAGTCCGGTGGTAGTGGTTGTATTTGTACCATCGGTTACGATCCATTGATGGCTTAAGGTTGATGTTGGCCCTGAAAAATCGGGATGGATTGATGAGTAGTCAAAGAGGTTGAGTTCGTATTGGTTCGATCCGTTGCAGGTGATGCTGTGCCGGAATTCAGGTACCCAGGGTATAACCACGTACTTGCCATTAGATATTATGCAGGCGGGCTCACCCTGTTGTTGGTTTGTATAACGGACTGTAATGTAAACCCTGAAGATACCGGCTTTGTGAAAGGTGATTTCCGGAGATTGATCTTTGGTGAAGGGTCCACCGCCAATAGTGTAGTAAGAGGGGGGGGCCGCAACCTTCCACGAGACTGACTCGATATTGGTGGGTGAGCCTTCCAGTGTTGTGCACTCTACCACCACCGTGGCACAATCCACCATATTGTAGGAAAAGCCAGAGATCCCTGTCGGTGCAACAGGAGTACAACCATTACTGCCACCGCTGCCTTGCTCAAGAATCGGTATTTTGTTGGTTGTTGTGCTGCATCCGGTGTTTACGTCCGTTACCACACAATAATACAACCCATCTTCTGAATTTTGAGGATCGAAAGGGAATGGTCCTACATTATAAAAATAATTGCTACCTGAAAGCAAGATTGCAGGATCCGTCTCCGAAGGTTGACGGTACCATTCATAGGTATAATTTCCGGCAGGCACAAAAACTTCAAGGACATAAGGAGGTGCTCCGTTAGGGTCATAAGCATAGGCATTAGGTGGCGAGATGCTGGCATTGGGCTCCGGAAGCACCGTAACATTCTCCACAAAGGTTGCCGTTACCATGGAAGTGGTGCTGCTGGCAACCTGTATGGTAACAGCATAGTTGATGTTGCTGGTGGTTTTGTTGGTGAATATGTGGGTGTACTCATTGGTTACGGTTGATGTGTTGGGTGTCCCATCATTGAAGTTCCAGAAAAAGGCTTCAGGTGGGGCATGGTTGGTGATCACTTCAAACGTAACCGGTTCGCCGCTGCATACCGGATTGGGGCTTGTGTTCACCTGAACAATACCGGTACCCTTTTCCACAGTCAGGTGATAGGTAAAGGTTTCGGTAATTCCACATTTAGTTGCTTCGCATTCGATCATTACAGCTGTATTTTGCGGGAGGTGATACCAGGTGATGATTGCTTCATTGGTGGCCGGGTCAGCTGCAATACTGCCGGCATTGGGCGGATCAATACTCCAGTTATAGAGGTCAGCAACTACATTGTTGTTGATTTCACAGGTAAAAACGTAGGTATTGTCTTCGTAGAACACGCTGCTTTGCGAAATGATGCTGCCGGTCAGACTGATATCTTCAACTTGCAAACTATAACTATCTGAATAACATCCAGGCACTTCCTCCCATTCGCGACTAACAATCAAATGCTTGGTTCCTGCCCCGGGGGATGTCCAGATGGCTGTGGCATCTTGTGCAATATGGTAGGTTGCATTTTCAATGTGCCCTCCGTTAATGGTCCAATGCGTAAGGGCACCTTCAACGAACCCGACAGAATAGGCGTAGGGGTGGTTCAGGCAGGTGCTGGTTGCACCTGCAACATCTACAACGGCAGGTGGTTTGTCCAACACCTCAACGGTGATCATTTCAGAGCAGCAGTAATCCATTCCATCGCTTTCTACCCAGATTTTGTAGGATCCTACCTGATCGAAAAAGGATGATGGTATATCATAAGGATTGGTTAATGCGGTAGAGGTGTGGGTGTGACTAGAACCATCCGGTTTAATAATGGTATAAACACTAGCACTGTTAAGTTGGAAAGGCGTGCCGGGTACCTGGCTATGCAATGTGCAGGTTAAAGCCGTATTAATGCAGATCTTTTCGGGGGCATCAATTATGGGTTGGTCTAATACGGTTATTGCCAATGGAAGTGATGACCCTTTGCAATCAGATGTGGTGATGTAGTTCGTATATTCGCATTTTAAAGTAAAAGAGCCGGGATCCAGTGTGCCCAGTTCAACGAAGTGTTCTCTGGCACCGAGAGTATTCCATGTCATTGTACTACCCAAGGAGCTGGGTGGATCAACCTCCCAGCCGTAGTTTGTGGCCGGCCAGGGGGGTAGTTTGTAGATGTATCTGCTATTAGCACACACCACACTGGGCCCTTGGATTTCGGTCTGTTGAAGAATCACCGGAACCTTTATGGTTGACCATGCCGGGCAGGATTCCTCGCAGTACGCTCCGTTGATCTTTACATAGCCGAACCCATCCGGCCCAACATGATCCCATCTTACCGTAATGGTGTTGTCCACGTAGGCAATTATTGACCCTCCATCCACTTCCCAATGGTAGTCATGACAATCGTTAATGGCAGTATACACCGCAATTTTGTCTTCACAAACCACACTCGGGCACTCTATAACCACGGCCTCCCGTTCTAATACACAGATTTTTCGACTGAACGTGTGAGTGCAGCCACATCTGTTGGTGACGGTAAGCACCACAGTGTAGTTTCCTGCAGTGGTGTATTGGTGTGATGGAGTTTCCTGATGAGAGTATGCTGATCCATCCCCGAAGTCCCATTGCCAGAAAATAATGGGTGCTTCTACACTCCCTGTTGACAAATCATTGAAATAAACTATTCCATTCTTGCAGATCTCGTAGCAGTCATCAGGTGCAGCTGTGAGGTCATCGAAAAGAAAGTCGGCAGTGGGCTTCTCTATAATATCGAAAAACAATTCAGCAGATCTGGGCTTACAATAAGAAAATGGATCCACGAAAGGAGTGTCTGTTCCCTGGAACGGCTGTGCATATAGCGTTGTTTCGGTGACCTTCAGAAACCCATTCCCTTCAGGACCCCACCTCACCACCACTTCTGATACAGTACCAGTGAACAACCCCCCTCCATTCTCCTGGGTGGATGGCTGGGGCAAAACAACCCCATCCACCTCAATAATCTCTCCTCCGAACACCTCCCAGTCAAAATTACTGCCATTGAACTGATAGATCAAATTACCATGTACGGTGTATCTCACTTCAGAATATTCGCACACGGTAATGTTTTCCTTTTCTATGATCTGATTTGTTGCGTGGTCATCGTTTTCAAAGTAAATCTCCTGACACCCAACTTCGTTGTTGTAGGTGATATAGGGGTCTGTTATCTCATAAACGACAACGGTTATGGTTGATGTTGCCGATAGATGATCGGTAACGGTTAAGGCGTGGGTGCCCGCCAGGTTCCATTTGATGGCTGCCTTGGGCCATTGAACCCCTGCCCCTTGGGTGCTTTGTAGTGGATAAATGGTTGCAGCTCCGGATGGAGACACCGACCACTCGTGATACACCAAGGGATTTGGCGGGTGATCAACAGAGTAGGTGGTAATATCCCCTCTGCATAAAGATGTCTGCCCTTCGATCATCATGCCAACCTGGCCTGTGATGGAGGTTGTCGGAAATAGAAAACAACACATGCACAAGGCATGCAAAACCAGTAAATAATGTCTGGTTAATGTATTTGATATTAATGTGTTCATGGTTTTTTTGATTTAAATGAATGTTGAAAATCAGAGGTTAACAAAATATGTAGGTATGAAAAGCGTTTTGCCGTTTATTGGAAATGGATGCATGTTCAGCGACTCTTGTGATCACACTGCTTTTATTGAATCAGTATGGTACTTTCCCTCACAATTGGTGCAGCTTCGTTTA
>SKPS01000350.1 GCA_007119395.1 Lentimicrobiaceae bacterium | reverse complement strand
CTGAGAGTTCAGACCAGGAGTTGATTCGACGTGCCTGCGAGGACATCAGCCGGTTTGAGCCCCTGTATGAGAAGTACTACATACAGGTCTTCCGCTTTGTGTATAGTAGAATGGAGCGTAAGGAAGATGCTGCCGATCTTACCGCTGACGTTTTTTTAAAAGCTATGAAAGCATTGCACTCATATAAAGTGACAGGTGCCTCTTTTTTAAGTTGGCTGCTGGTGATCGCCCGTAACGAAGTTTCCGGGTTCTATCGCCGAAAAGGTGCTGAGCGCCGCTATTTTGCCAGCCAGGATGGGATAGAGCACGTTTCAAGAGATGCTGAATATGAAGTCCCGCAAGGGTTTTTTCATATCCGGAATCTGCTTGAATGTTTGCCCGATAAAGACTTTGATCTGATCGACCTGAAGTATTTCCATCAGAAATCGGTAAGGGAGATATCGGAGATCACTGGGCTGAATGAAAACAAGATCAGGGTGCGTCTGCACCGGATTCGTGAACGATTGGCCAAAATGATCAGGCAAAGCGGCCGTATACTGCTGTTGGGATCGTCTGCTCCCATGGTGGTATTTTTAATGTTGTATCAAATAATTATCAGGATATCATGAAGCGAAGGAGAACGATTGTTACCGGGAGGAGCCCGATCAGTGATGCAGAAATAACCGGATTGCGACCGCAATTTTCGGTTTTGAAGAAGAGCATGGCCTCCGAAACCACACCCGGCAAACGTGCTGTATTCTTACAGGGGAAAGGGCTGCTTATTGCATTGTCGGGTGTAGCAGCAGCCTCTCTGGCCTTCCTGCTGTGGCAGCTGATCCTTTTACAGCAGCCCGTCAACGAAGCTGAACCTCTTGAAGCTCTTATGGTGGCAGAAGCTGTTGGAACCCCGGTTTCCCCTCCGGAGCCGGACATTAAGGAATATGAGGTGTTCACAGTGCATCCCACACAGGAGTCAAAGTTCACCACCCGAAAAGGCTCTACCATCACCGTGCCCCCACTGGCATTTACCTTCCCCGACGGAACCATCTGCCTCGAACCAGTAGAACTGAAGTTCAGTGAATACCACAACGTAGCAGAAATATTCCTCAGTGGGATACCCATGATGTATGACTCCGCCGGAGTCTCCTATACCTTCGAATCAGCCGGTATGTTCGATATACGTGCATACCACCAGGGACAAAACCTGGTGCTTGCAGATCAAAAAGAGATCGGTATTGACCTGGTCTCAAACGCAGAAGGTATCTATAACTTCTACTACTTCGACAGCACCGTTAACCAATGGACATATTTGTTTACAGAGTCCCCTGACGACATCACTCCCATCACTACCCCAACGCCCCTTCCTTCTCCACCCGCACTCGCTTCTGACTTTACAATCCCCGACCTGGATCAATTCATTATCCCATCCAACGGCTCTGCAGTGGTTATCCTGCTCAGAAGAGAAGACCCAAGAAACTTTGCCTTCAGGGTTGCATTCGATGAAGAAGAATTCCCCGAATTGGTAGATATTCAAGACCTGATCTTTGAACTGGGAACCGGGTCTCTGGCTGCACACTACCTGTCGGGCAGATGGGACAGCATGATGCTGTCACGTGTCACAGAACAAGAGTATGAGATCACACTCCACCGGCGCCATGGAGAACTCTCATTCCCCGCCCGACCGGTACTTGACCTCCCGGGTTCGGAGGATGAAAAGGACCAAAGAAGGAAAGAGTTGGCCCAAAGACGCCAGGAAATCGCTGACCTGCACGCCGCTATAGACGCTGACCCCCGTAGTATCAGGATGGCAGGAGTGGCCTCTTCACAATGGGCTATGCGCCGCGGAACCAAGATCAGCAGCCTGGGAATCTATAACTGGGATCTGCCAGTGCCAGAACCCCAACACGCCATGGCGGGTGCCGGAATTTTTGTCGATGAATCCGGAAAACCACTCGCACCCTCAACCATCTTCCTGGCACAAAAAGGGGTAACCATCCTCTGGAGTTACAACCCAACCCAACCCTGGAAATACAGTGAATCACTCGATAACATCCTGTGGTTTACGCTTCCCGATGGTAAATACGCCATGGTGAACGATGCTGCCATCCGCGAAGGGAATAAAGCAGGAAAGATCGCTGCCCGGATCGTGACCCGCGAAACAGCACTGCAAGAGATCGCTTCTTATATCTGACATGTGAACAACGCCTGTCACGCCAATCACCCTCCCAATCCACACAACTCCCTACCTTCGTCGGGGAGTTAGCGAACTAAAAGGGTGTACCAGGTTCTCGTAATGGGTTAACTCCATCTTAACACTCCCTACAATCACACCCGTAGACATCAACACAGGCAATCGGTTCCTGTCGTCACTGATGTATAACTCCATGGCATACTCATCACTGAACATGTCACCGGTAATCAACCCCGGCCTGAGCTTGACACACCTGATTTGTCCCAACGAAGTGCGAATCACCTCCCTGCCCAACACCTCAAGTGAAGAGGTATACACCGTGTCATCAATAAGAAAGTTGAAATCAAACCGATCCCCTGTCTTGGCACTGTTTAAGTCCAACGTCCGGGCATAATAGATCATCGATAATACATCCTGAATATCTGAAGGCACCTCCATGGCAACACGTCTGTTACTCTGCAAATCAACGAAGTTAGCCCTTCGATGCTCATGGAAAAATGTTACGTTTTGCCTTTTGATATGCCCCCCTTCATCCACCCTTCGAATAAAAAACCGGGGAATCAGCAGCTCTTCATCAATAAAGGTCTCATACCTGTCGTTCACTTTGTAAAACAGGTTAAACACCCCCCTTGTTCTTCCTATCACTCTCACATGGTGTGTGTTTCGGCCGTTGATCACCCGCGTGGTGTCCAATACGGAAAAAAGCAGCTCTCCGGCCGTGATGTTACCGGTTAGCATTGAGTTGTAATACACCCGGTATCTGAGGTATTCCCCTTTTTGGAAAGTATTGTTGACCCTGACAGGCAAAGAGTAGGATGCATAACCTGCTGCCAGCACTACCACTGAAAGCAGCAATAAAAGCGATGCGATGCCCTTTGTGCGACGACCGCTGCCCGCTCCGAGAGAGCTTAGAATCGACCTTTGCTTTGGTTTCATAATGAAAAAGAATTGATGTACCCCTAATAGTGCAAAGAGTGTTCCACATCCTATCCGTGGAAATCTCCAAAGCATATTTTCTGATGATTACCCTGCAGCCTTGTCAACGGTATGTTTTCTGATCATAAACAGTAGTTGATCCGCAGAATAGGGCTTAGACAGGTAGTCGTTGCAGCCTGCCTCCAGTGCACTCTCTCTGTCGTGTGTAAAAGCATAAGCTGTTTGTGCAATAATGGGGAGGTTCTGACGAAAGCGTCGGATTTGCCTGGCAGCTTCCAATCCATTCAATCCATGCATTTTAATATCCATAAGCACTAGATTGATATTGGGGTTTTCTTTCACAATCTCCACTGTTTCATCTCCTGATATGGTATGAAGCAACTTCACCCCTGCTCTTTTCAAAACGGCTTCAATATATCTGTATGACAGCAAGTCGTCTTCCGCAACCAGAATGGTTAGGTTAGAAGCAGCCTTTTGTTTGGCGTGTTTGGGTTTTTTCTTTCCGTCATCTCCTATTGGAACAGGTTGAAACGGGATATCGAAGCAGAATTTGCTTCCAAAACCTATTCTGCTTTCAACCTGCATTGTACCACCCATCACTTCTACATACGCTTTTGTGATGGCAAGCCCTAAACCTGCTCCTTCGTGGCCTCGGGTATCGCTTAAATCAGCGTGGACAAATGGAGCAAAGATGGCATCTCGCCTTTCAGAAGGGACTCCTCTGCCGGTGTCTGTAAGGCAAAACAGAATTTTCTCATCCTCTATCCGGGCATTAAGGGAGATGGACCCTTTGTCGGTAAATTTTATGGCATTACGGATCAAATGA
This sequence comes from Lentimicrobiaceae bacterium, assembly GCA_007119395.1. Classification (GTDB taxonomy): domain Bacteria; phylum Bacteroidota; class Bacteroidia; order Bacteroidales; family SKPS01; genus SKPS01. The sequence continues at coordinate 1,976 of SKPS01000350.1, read as the reverse complement.
GACAGAGCCACTTCCAGTTTCCTGATATCGCAATAACACTCGGGGATCGGCTTATCAGGCAAATCACAATGCAGAACAATTCCTTTCTGTGTGGCCTCCACAACGAAGGTTTGGTGCAACCCTCTTAAGAGTTGATTGACGTCACCCACGCCAACTGTGAGTTGCAAACGGCCGGCATTAATTTTCGACATTTCGACAATATCGTGTATGGTGTCGAGCAATCTTTTGCCACTTTGCTTGATCACGGCGATATACTCTTCCCTTTCATGTCTTACCAGATCAACATCTTCGAGCAACTCGAGGAATCCGATAATTCCATTCATAGGCGTTCTAATTTCGTGGCTGATGTTTGCCAGGAAGTGGGATTTCAAACGATTGCTCTCTTCAGCCCTTTCTTTTGCCTCCTGAAGTGCCCTCTCAGCAGATTTCATGTCTGTAATATCCAGCAGGAGTCCATCCCAAACGATGTGTCTGTTACGGAGGCGTTGAGGTGCTGCCACAATCAGGCCCCACCCGATGGTTCCCGATGCATTGTAAAACCGAATCTCCTCGTGCAGCTCTGACATGGTAGTGGCTGTCTCTTCAATTTTTCTGAAGAGCTTCTTCCGGTCTTCGCGAACCATTTTTCGGAAAAGGAGGTCGTTGTTGTGAAAGACATCGTCAGGTTTAAGGCCATGCAGGTCTAGAACCCCTGCTCCAACATAGGTGATTCTCCGATGGCGCCCAGATGCGCCTGTATCGATTCTGAAAACGTACCCCCCCGGCAAATTGTTACTGATGGCTTGCAGCAGAGTCTCAGTTTCGTGGAGCTCCTGTGTGGCCATTGTGTATGCCATCTGAAGCAATGCGCGACGACGCTGAATCATCAAGGATATCGCTCCGAGAAGCAGGGTGATAACGATTCCTGTGGAAGCTACGAAAATTGCGGCCCTGGGTGGATGACCGGCCAGGAAGGAACGGGTTGGGTGTGCGACCATGAACAGGGTTGCGTCTTTGACAAAGTGCGGACGAACAAATGAGCGTTTTGCAAAAGCACCGGAATGGTTCGCTTTAAGGTGTGCAGGAACTTGCTTTTGTCCGTGGTGCCACCACCAGGGGTTGACCAGAGCAATATCTACCCCTCCGAAGGAGGATTCTTGATGCAGGTTGTGGGTGTTGATCAGAGCAGTGATAAACCCGGCAGGTTGCAGCGGGTCATCACGAAACAGCGGGCGTACCGCGAAAAGATACTGTGTGTCGGCAGGCTGTTGTGGGCCGGGAATGATCTGTGTAGAAGCACTCTGTTGGGTTGAGGCTGCTGTTTCCAGCACGCTCAGCAACGGTTCATAGGCGCCAAGATCAGCGTTTGTCCAGTCAAATATATCATTGTTGGTTGCAGTGTATACCACGGGATAGATATGCTCACGCCGGGAGGGGGCGTCGTGAGCAACTAAAGGGAATATTGATTCCAGCGCAGGGATATCACTTACCCTGTTTGCCTGCTGATATCCGTCACTGTGCAATGTGTCGATCATTGAAATCCATGACCAAGCAACCACTGCCCGGCTCTCACGAAGAAAACTGCTGAAGTGTTGAAACTCCTCAGGTGTAACATATTCGCTACCCTCGAAGAAATGGGCGAGGGCTTCCATCTGGAAAGAGCAAATGTCGTTGATTTCCTCAGCGATGGCATTGGTTTGACTTCGTGCGAGCTGTACAAAGGTCTCACGGTGGTTTTGCTGTTCTATTCGATGGGATTGAAAAGCCAGGTATCCGGTGACCACCAAACCGGCACAGCATATCATGCCCGATTCCAGGTATTTTATTCCTTTCGAAAAGGTGGTGCCGGTACGTTTCTCCCTGATCGACATCAAGACCACCCCAGCAAACAGAATGAACAACAGCAATACCATTGTAGCTGCCGCTGGGACAGAACTTATAATCAGCCGTTTATTCCAATAATTGGCATCAAAATCAATCACGGCCAACATGTTTGT
>SKPS01000108.1 GCA_007119395.1 Lentimicrobiaceae bacterium | reverse complement strand
CATGGAACGCCGCAATACTGATATAGGCTGATCTCATTGGATAAAACACTAAGATTATTGGATGCGATGGCTTGAATTGCCACACGCTCTTCCATATTAATGGTATGGTAATCAAACAGATTGTTCTCAACAACTACTTTGTTAGAAGGATTAAATCCGTTGCTTATGTACACTCCTTTCCAACATTCAAAGAACTTGTTTCGCTGCGTACCAAAAGACTTTATCGTTGCGCTCGATCGTACAATTCGGATTCCGGTAAACAGTCGACCTGGAGAACCTGATTTTCTGAATTGATTTCCAAGTATCTGAATGTTATTGACCCTATCTAAGTAGATCCCGTTCGCACCAACATTTGAGGAAGGATCAAAGTACGATTTGACAATCCGACTCTTGTCATTGATAATGTTTCCGTTACCATCAATATAGCGGTAGTTCGAAAGCCATACTCCGGCAATAGTAAAATCGGTATTTTCACAGCCACTCAACATAATCCACCCTCCCGTGTTAGCTAATGGATTGAGGTGATAGTTGCTGATCGCTATTTGGGTGTTTCTTATGTGGCAATCTATAAGTACAGCCTTGGGCTGTGCAGGGGTGCCAGTTTGGGGATATTGACTACCCAGCCCTTGCATGGTTATTCCATGCCATCTGCCGGTTGAGCTCCTAAAGACAGCCTCGGTTGCAATCAACTTAGCATCAGGTTTAATGATCAGCATGTTGTTCGTTGCACAGGTGAAGTCAATGGTTACACCTGGAGCTATGGTAAGCTCTGCTCCATTATTGATGACGAGATTGCCATTGATGGTCTGATTGGTATACCATGTGGTACATTGGTCGATATAAACGTTCTGACTATATAAAACACAAGTTATGGTGGCCATAAGTACCACTAATACATGTTTTTTCATATCAATTTCTATTTAAGGTTAATAAACCTGGTTGTTAATCAAATGAATTGCTTCCTGTAGGTTTGGCTCTTTTTACTGCCTCCCCGATAGCATGAATCATCGGAGCTGACCTTCCTGTTCCTGCCGGGCTAAATGGAAGGCCACTGGTTGATAAAAGACCACCCATGAAGTGCAGGAATTCTGCATGGGTGGTGGCGCTCCTCCCAATCATTCTTCCCCAACCAAAAAATAGAATTTTTATAGAGGCACAAACAGCCCCCAAAACACGTAACTCGCTGATTGCTTCTCTCTCTCTCTCTCTCTCTCTAGCGCCTTACGAAAATTTTTCGAAAGAGACAACACCAAGCCGGAAGTTTTTCCTTCATGCGAGAGAACACCACGCAACAACCACCCACTTATCCGGTGGAGCTCCCTGATCAGTATGGCCATGAGAAAGGGAATGGTTATGTTGTAATTCGCTGTGTGTGTCAACGTATGATATTTGATGTAAATTTCAGACGTTAAAACTAATACATTTTTTGTCCGAAACCAAATTTATTTTTGCTTTTTTGAAAAAAATGATAAAAGATCTCTGTATTCCGCTGACTACGCCTGTTTAAATCTGATCGCACCCACCTGCCACCCTGCTTCCGCGGAGCCAACATCCCATATCATGTCCCTACGGGACATTGGGTGTGTGTGTGTGGGCTCCGTTTCTACCAATATCCTGTCCCTACGGGACATAAAATAGGTTTGCGGGTGATCCTCACATCCCCTTGCGCCAGGCTAAACCCGTGAAAGGGGGATAAATTAGTTCTTTGAAACCTTTCGTAGGAAACCTGCAGGTAATTAATCCTGCGCGGTAAAGTCTAACCAACAGCCGGAACCGAGTGTTGCGTAGTGGGTAGAGATGCCTGCACGAAGCGTACACAGGGAGTACAAAAGCCGTGTGATTGAGCCTCGAAATCATCGTTTCACATGGAGTCTCTGTTGTCATCCTGACAGGGACAGCACTGACAGACCGTTACAGGTGAGGGGTGTCAGTCCGGTCGGGGTCTGAGAGCAGGGCAAATGTACAATAGGTTTCCACGGGAACTTGGGAGAGCCTCCCGCCTCCACGCGAAATACGGACTTACGGATTGTCCGTACCCAAATAATCCTAGTCAGCCGGGTACTTGTCCCCACCCGGCCAGACATAGAAAAGGGGGCAACGCGTTGGTATCCGAAGCCGAGGGGAACCGAAGGCCAGGAGAAGGGCGAAGGCAGTGTTAGTATCTTCATAGTACCGTTGAACGGCGGGAAATCAGCTCCATGAAAGCCACCAAGTAGGGAAGGGAGATACCTGATATACAGAGCTGCGTTTTAGACACACTACATGAACCTGTGTCATGGTATGTATGTCAACAGTGCGAATGCAGATAGCGGAAAGAGCGAGGGAATACCCCGATAAAGCATTTGAAGGTTATTCCTGGGCTTATGGATAAACAATGATGTGGTATTTACCACAGCTTAGTTTAGCGAAACCTATATCAGAGGAACCGTATGCGGGAAATCCGCTCGTACGGGTCTGCGGGGGAGCGGGGAGGTAACAAATCGCTCTACCCGGAACATTCTCACATCCCCACTACCACCTTCCTGGTGATTACCTTTTGGCCCGCTGTGGCCCTGGCAAGATACATTCCGCCGGAGAGATGCGATATATCCATGGAAGCTGTGTGGGCCTGCGGATGCCATTCCGCCACCAACCGACCGTGGATGTTATAGAGTTCGATGGAGCTGATCTTTTCTGTTGACTCCTCTAGTTCGAAATGCACGATCGAAGAGGCGGGATTGGGGTAGATCAGCAAAGCGTGCCATGTATCGTCTTCGTTGATCTGCTCAACAGAGATAGGACATGCAATCGCAACCAGGGGAAGGTTTAACCGGTCGTTGTATGTGTTGAGGTCTCCACCTAACATGGTAGAGAATGTGTATAGGTTATAGGGGCCGGGAGTCTGAGCTTTCAGGTGCTCCGTTGTGAAATGATACCATGTTGTGTCACCTGGTGGCAGCACTCCTGTCCAGATCTCCTGGGCCGTGTTGATATATTGATTGCTGTTGTTGTCGAAAAACACCGGGATATGTGTAAGGGTGTCACGGCCATAGTTTTTTAGCATAATATGTACATCATATTTGCGGCCAGGGTGTAATTGCGGATGATAAAGGCACACATAAATAGGCAGAGTAGGGCTGATTGGCCAGTTATAAGACAACTTCACGTCAACGACCCCGGCATCGTATGGCGGTCTGTAGGGTTTGAACGTCACATTATCGATGGCCCATCCATCGGCAGTGCCTGTGGCATCGGAGGAGAAAGCGAAGCGAAACTGCAGTACACCGCTGTTGCCGAGCAGGCTTCCCGGCAGTTTGTAGGCTGCGTACTCCCAGCTTTGTGTGGTGTTGTAGAAAGCGTTGAAACCCGTTGTTGCGGGGTGACCGTACCAGTTGATGCCGAGTGGGTCACCTGCTGCTCCCAGCACTCCCCAGGTAGCACCGCTGTCGATGCTGTACTCCACCCAGACCCTGTCGTTGGTATCGGCCAGGGCATAGAAGTGGTAAAAGCTGAACAGTACGGTATCAATCAACGCGATGCTGTCGTATGGGAACATAGGTGAATATAGGTAATCGGTGACAGAAGGAGGGTAATCGCCTGCCGCCACGGTGACCCACGCCTGAGTGCCTGAATGGGCAGCGGTGATCTGGCTGCCTGCCGGAGTGTCAAGCTCCCATACCGTTCCCAGAGAAGCATACCATTGATTTACCCCTTCAAAATCCTCTACAAGGGTACCGCCCGGAAACGGAACACCCTGAACAATAAACCACGTTGACCCATTGTATTGATAGACATGCAACGGGAATCCATTCTGCTTCATCAGCACCTCAAAATATTGACTCCCCCTGTCAAACACCAGACCATGTATTGTCATGTATGCATTGGTGTTTGGCATTATGGTGTCGGGATACGAAAACACAACAGGAGGTTTGTCGCCCACAGTTAACTCAAACACCAACTCGTGTGGCACAATGGTGGAGTGGCTGGACTGAACAACCAAATCTATCGATACAGGCTTATTGGCAGGGTAACTCTCCTCAAGAATCACTTCAAGCAGCGTGGCAGGGGATTGGGCTCGCAAAACGGTGTGTGATATGCAGAACAGCAACATGGGGATAACTGCCGTGGTAATCATTGTGTTTTTCATATTGTTTTTTTTTTGTGATTGGTACTCTCTCGATCTCTTTTCCCCCTACAAAGATAGGGTATTGATCAAAACACCATGTAATTTAAAATTGAATATTTGCAGTTAGTTTTTTATAAATCTTCCCAGCACAGTAGAGATATCCCGGTGGATGACCCGCAGGTAATAGATCCCGGCCGGCAGGTGGTAGATATCCAGGGTGGGTTCAGGTTCGCCGGTGGGCAGGGGTTGCCGCAGCACCTCATGGCCTGCGCTGTTGAATACCCTCACCTCCTTCTGTTCATGGATGAGATTAGATGGCAACCGCATGGTGAGATAGGTGGTGGCCGGATTGGGATACAACAACACCTCTTCAGGAGGCATGATCACCTCTCTCAAACCCACCAGATGACACCCCGGAACAGCACATCCCAGACTGTCCACTTTCAACACCCAGATGTTTTGCCTGATATAATGCAATGAGTCAGCCACACCGGTCATAACAAAGCCTCCGTCTGAAGTGGTTGCGATGTCGTATAACTGGTTGTAACAATAATGGCAACTGAATCTGTCATGAAAGCGCATCCACAGACTGTCGCCATGGGTGCTCACCTTGACAATCCAACTTATTCTTGCGGTATTGTGAGGATGGAACCTTCCTTCAATCATCCCGCAACTCACAATATCTCCATTATCAAGCACCACCATGCTCATCAGATTGTTGAATCCCCTGAAAAGCTCGAACTGTTTATCCCACAACAGGGTGCCTGCCGGATCGTATTTCAGCAGACGTATTACCCTGAAAGAGTACTCTTTATTTGGTTTATCAACGCCAAGGGATGTGCCAACGATAAAGTTACCGTCAGGGGAGTTTTTCACCACACAGTACGAGTCGTGGTACCCATTGCTGCTTATATACCTGCGCCACAGCTCGTTTCCCAGGCTATCGGTTTTGATGATGATGCCCCGCAAAGATTGATCCACTCCCGGTGTATGTCCACTTCCTCCAATCAGAAACCCTTTTTCTGACGTCTGTATCACAGAGTAGCCATAACTAGCTCGGTGATAAGCGTACTCTTTTTGCCACTCCACATGCCCCAGACTGTCGGTTTTGATCAACAGAATGTTGGTGCGCACAAGGTGAGGGTTTTTAGGTTCCTCCTCAATACCTCCTGTCATGGCAAACCCGCCGTCTGTGGATGCTGTCATACTGAACAGACCTAAATAGGAGTAAATGGTATCAGGATTTCTTTCGTAGTTGTGTTCCCACAAAACATTCAAATTGTGATCAAACTTAATTAGATATCCTTTTGCTTTTACTCCATCATACAGTGTGCCTGCCCAAATATACCCGGAGTCCAGCGTTTGAGTTACAGCACCCTCAGCAGAAGGGTAATATTGGGTAAGATAGTTGGTCGATGGGAAGACTTCCTTTTGCAAAGTACCTAAGGTATCCAACACCAGAACACATAATCGTTGTTGTCCCCCCAAAAGGGTGTCATTATATGAGCCGAACACAAAATAGCCGGAATCAGTGGTGAGGACGTTTGTGCTGAGTGAAACAAAAGTATGTGGGCAGTAGTTTTTGGAGAAATAGACCGGAGATTGGGCAGCCAACGGGATAGCACCAGTCAACAAGACAGCACACATCAGCTTGATGATTATCGCTTTCATAGTTTTAAGTTATTTATCCAACCCGGGAGAGGAGGGGTTTATTCCCCCTCCCTCCCGGCTGGAACGAAAATCACCTGGTAATGGTGACTTTTCTGGTTGTTGTTTGTTGTTGTTTAGAAATCAAAGTTGCAAAATAGATTCCACT
>SKPS01000040.1 GCA_007119395.1 Lentimicrobiaceae bacterium | reverse complement strand
TGAGTATTATTACCCAGACATGGTAAACGGGAGCTTTTATGTTGTACACCGTTTTCCATCGTATGCCCCTTTGCGGGGACATGGTGTGGATTGGGTTAAAGCACGATTCGACAGTTTAATATATGAGTTTATTCCCGGCACCATCAACAGGATCCGTGAGCGTGAGGTGAATGGTTTTCCTGCATACGAAATCAGATCCACTTTGAGCCGCGGTGATGTTCAGCGTTACCTGATTGCGTTCACTCCGATGGAGGCTATGGTGTTTAAAATGAGTGGCCCGGGGCGTTATATGCGGCGTCACCGTAACGGTATCCGCTTTATCAGATCTGTTGAAATAAACATTGGAAACCAGCATGAATGGACACTGGAAGCGCCACCACAACGGGGATTTTCGGTTATGCTCCCCCCCTATCGTATGGTAGACACAACCCAGATTTTCGAAAGGGGAATCAAAGACCTGGTTGTGCAGGGGTATGATTTCACTGACAGCAGTTACTATCTGATGATCAAAGGATCATATCATGACCTGAATTACATAGAAGAGGATGGTTTCGAACTGCGGTTCATGGCAGAACAACTTGCTGATCAATACGATCTGGAACTGCACGATACTGTCATGCACCTGGTCAACGGATATCCGGCTCTCTCCTTTTCCATGTTCAGTGAAGAGCAGCCCTGGCATTACCATGCCAGGATTGTAATATGTGGGCCGGACTATTACCTACTGATGACTTACAATGCCAACGACGAAAAGAGAGATCGATTCTTTGGCAGTTTCACCATCACCGTTCCTGCATTTGAGGAGGAGATGTTTTACACCTACCGTGACACCACGATGTTTTTCACGGTTGAGACGGTGGTGGATCCTCCTGTCAGGCAGCGTACCCGAAGAGACTATTGGTCGTTGCCTACCGAAGAGGTTGACAATAGCCACCGGAGGGAGGCCATTAACACCACCTTTTTCCATTACCCATCTACCGGAGTGATCCAGGTAGAATATATAAGACAGAACAAATACAGGGGGTTCAACTCTTTGAATGAGATATGGGATTTGGAAATGAAAAGGATGAACCCCGATACCGCTTTTGTGATAAGGCAGCACCATCAGAGTGACAGTGGCAAGGTGAACACCTTGTTTGTGGAGCTGGGTGACTCCATGTCGAGCCGAACCATACACCATAAGGTGATACACTTTCATGGATCGGTATACAGGCTTGCTGCTGTCAGTGACACCATCAACGGGCCCAACCCCTTTGTTGCACGGTTTTTCAACACCTTTACCCCATTGCTTGATACTGTGCCCGGTTGGTCTGTCTTTGATGACAAGGGGGATCTGTTTCTTCATGATCTGGTCTCGGAGGATTCAGTGATCCGGTCTCAGGCCAGACAGTCGCTCAGTGTGGTATCCTTCCATGATCACAATGCTCCATTGCTGATGCAACGCATCGCTCAGCCGGTGTGGTCTGAACACCCCTTCGCATTCCGCAGAAGTCTTATACTCAGCCTTGGAAGCCTTCAATACGACAAAGTTCCCGAATTCCTTGGAGAACACTATAGAAAGGTGGGTGATACCGTGACCCTCCAGCTCGCCATCCTCAGAGCGCTTGCCAGGCAAAAGAGTGAAGAGGCCATGAAGGTGTTGCAGCAATCCATGCAACACGATTTGCCACTGCTTCATTCTCCGGAAGACATCAACGTGATGTTCCGTATTCTGGCTGATTCACTGGAAACAGCACGCCTGCTCTACCCCGGGATCTTTACACATACCAGGTACCGTGAGTATGAACACAATATTTACAATTTGCTATTGAAACTTGTTGACAGCAATTTGGTTTCCAATAATATATGGGCAAACCAATACGACCGGATTCTGAGAAATGCCCGTGACCATTGGCGTCGCCATCTTGCCAGAGAAGAGCAGGAGTATGACAGGCAAAGTGAATACTATGCGGGAAGAACCACCAGGGCCACCTATGGTGGAACGTATGATTCGCAGCTCCTCACATACCTCAGATTGCTGTTGGCAGGTTATTATGATCAGCAAGAAGTACAAGAGCTGGTGCAACAAGTCCTTGGTTCCCGAACCATCAACTTACAAACGGATCTGGTGTTGGCCTTGTTGCAGAAGCAACATCCGGTGGATGATACTCTCATCACGGCCTTAAGCTCCTCTATGAATAGTATGGCACTCTTTTACAAAAAGTTACACGAGGAGGATCTCTTGTCTTATATTGATGAAAGTGTGATCAATCAGATGGATTTTGCCCATAGCCTGATGGCGATGGAGGTGAATTTACAGCCAGCAAGAGACACGCTTGAGTATTTAGAGAGGCACCATGTGAGCATACCTCGTGGAGACGGGTATGTCTATTTTTTCAGGCGGAAGGGACAGAATGACAGATGGTGGAATCTGACATGGATCGGGGTATTCCCCGCGGATACCACACAGGTCATCATAGAAGACTACATTCGTAACCGCAGTGGTTCACGCATTTACGACAATGATGATCTTGATGAGTTGATTGAGTTGGAGTTGAAGCGTATCCATGTTGACGGGCGCCGACGAGCTTCCATGGTTAATTTCAGGCGTGACGCAACACGCTACTTGTGGTATTAGCGTATCTGTACCTTTTCGCATTACAGGAGCCCTCCCGGGTTAAACACCAGGAATGATTCCATTCATACACAGGCTGGTTTAAAGGCTTGGGGGTTGCATATTATGCTGATTCCGGTTGATTCTCAGGCAGTTTCTTCAATGCATCGAGTCGTTCCAGCAAAGGTGGGTGGCTATAGTGTACAAATACGTATGCCTGGTGAGGTTTGAGGTTGCTAAGGTGGTTTACGGATAGTTTCTTCAGGGCACTCATCAGGTGCCTGGGGTCAAAATGTTCTCCGGCGAACCGGTCAGCTTCGTATTCATTCTTACGGCTGTAGGTATTCATCAGGATTCCCAGCAAAGTAGATACAGGGCTGTAGAGAATTCCAAACGCAAGCAAAGCCAGGTGGAAAGAGGGTGTTTCAGCGCCCAAGGCGAGTGACAAAGCGGGTGCTTCAGCAATCACAGAAAACAGAAACAGCAGTAGGCCGGTCTCAGCCATGCTGATCAGCAATGATTTCAGCACGTGTCGTTTTTTCAGGTGTCCGATTTCATGCGCCAAAATGGCAACCAGCTCATCGCGAGAGTACTCATTCACCAGGTTGTCGTATAAAACGATACGCTTTTTCGGCCCTAACCCACTGAAATAGGCATTGGCTTTTGCCGTTCGTTTCGACCCATCGATTACGTAGATATCTGCAATCCGGAAACCGAGTTTTCTGGCAAACGATTCGATGGCATCCCGCACCTCTCCCTCTGCCAGCGGGGTAAGCTTGTTAAAGATGGGTACGATCAGTGTAGAGTAGAACATGGTGATAAAAATCGAGAAGAGTGTAATGGCGCTCCAGGCCAAAATCCAGAAATAGGGACCTGTTTCGATGTAGAGATAGGTGATCAGGGTGAGAATCAATCCGCCAAACAGTCCGGAAAGGATCCAGCTCTTTAGCTTGTCGAGAAAGAATGTTCTGACAGAGGTTCTGTTAAACCCATACTTCTCCTCAATTCGAAACGTAGAGTAAGCAACAAACGGAAGTCCCAGCAGATCGTTGGCAATTCCTAACACAGCGAAAAACAATAGTGTTTGCAGGATAGGTTCAGGGGTAATACTGATCACAATGCCATCAAGCACAGCAAATACCTGAAACACCAGCATAAAGATCAGCACGATAAAGAATACGAAGCTCACCAACGAGGCAAACCGGTGTCTTTCACGGTTGTATTGTTGGGATTTGCGATATTTCTTTTCATCGTAGATCCCTTTTACCTCATCGGGCATTTCATCTGACCAGTTTTTGGTATTGAGGTAATCCAATACCCGTTCCATAACAAATTCGAGGGTAAGGAAGGCTATCAGGACAAAGAAAATGGTTTGGGCTGTCATAATCTTTCTTTCAATGTGGCAGGTTCATCGGTTTTTAGTAGGCTCCTTCACGTTTTCTCAGGAACCACTCAAGGGCAAGCAGTGCCATGATAAATGCGAGGATCCAATAGATGGAGGTAATGTCTGTAAATTTTTCTCTGGGATGGACCACCGGTTTAATATCTTCCCGTTGTTGTATGTGCTGGATGATTTGGGCGGTTTGATCGGGGGCGACGGCGATCCCTTCGGTTTGTTGACTGAGTGTTTTTAACAGTGAGTGGTTTGCTTCAGTGATATTGGCTTCCAGGTTTGTTGGTGATACCACGAACTTCCCTTGTGCTGAAAAGCGTTCGTTTCCGAGGGTTGTTGAAGCGAGGTATCGGTATTCACCCACCGGCAGCCGACCTGCGTCGAGGGTGTAATGTCGTTCACGTCTGCTGAAAGTAAAGTCGTATTGCATTTGATTTTCAGCATTTTCAAACCGGATGTTCACTTCGGGATCGGTTACCGGGTTAAAGGCAGCGTCATACAGCTCTGCGGTCATGGTAAGCTGTTCAGTTTCATTATAAAAGCCTTGTGCTGATACCCTGAATCGCGTTCTGTCATCGGCAGCGGTCAGGTATTGCACCATTTGGTTTACAAAGGTATTAAAGGGTCGATGAGAGTCTGTGTTCCGGAACGAGTGGAGTCGCCATCTCCAGATCCCTTCACCGCCAATATAGCAAGTTCTGATCCCATTGGTGCTGTTAAAGGAGATCAGTGGGTAGTTGGTGCTCACCCTTCCGATTTGTTGGTAGAACATAGGTTGTTCCCCTGAGAGAGGTTCTGTTCTGCCAAATGGCACATAGAGCGGTGGCAGGTCGGATATTTGTTCTGTAAAGCGTGGTTCGGGAGTAAAGAGTGCAAAGCCCTGGTTGAGTGAGGCGGTCACATCATTGAATCTACCGCGCAGGTTTCCACCTCCCAATGAAGGGGCAGCTCCGGTTCCGGTGAGCACCTCCATGCGTGTGTTTCCACCTCCGATTATCATCATGGGGGTGCGTTGGTTCAGCAGCGACTGATAGAGATCCGTAGTTCGTTGATCAAAAGGTATCTGGTGCAGTATCACCAAATCCCACGGTTGGTTGCCTGACGGGAAGTCATCCACCATAAACACCTCAGACTCCAGCTGCGCATTATATTTCAGGGCCTGATGGATAGCCCCCACATCGGGATGGGGTTTGGCCGCCAACAACAACACCCTTTTCTTTCCCGACAGCACCTCCACAAAAGCGCGTGTTCTGTTGTTTGCCAACGTCACTTCATCGGGGAGTGCTTCAACCGATACATCGAAATCGAGAACCCCTTCCTGTTCTGCCAGTAAATCCACTTGGAAGATCTGCACAAATGGATCGTTGTGAATGGTAAAAGGGATACTGTGAAGCACCTTTTCTCTGTTGCGGATTACAAGTCGTGATGAAAGCCCGGCTGATCTGTTTGCTCTCACCACCACCTCCATCGGGAATTTGTTCCCCAGAAAGGCGATCCGGTTATAGTTCACTTCTGCCAGCATAAGGTCTCTCTTTCGGGTGGTATCACCCCACATAACGGAGTAGACGGGCAGATTGAGTCTGGTTGTATAGTAGGTTGGGTTGAGCCCTTTGTTGTATATTCCATCGGTGACCAGCACCAGGGCACCGGCATTTCGGCCGGCATAGCGGTTTTCAATTACAGAGAAAACCTCTGCGATATCGGTCTCTTTTTCTGTAAAGTGAGCGGTAGTGGTATCGCTTACCGTTTCACCAAAGGTGAGCAAGTCCACCTCATACCTTCTGCCCAGTTCACTTTGTAATCGCTCTTTGATATCGCGCAGGAACGCAGCATCGGCGAGGGTATCTTCGCTGTGTATGAGCATCGACTGGCTGTTGTCGAGGGCCACAATCACCACCGGAGGCTCACTCTCCCGGGTCATTCTTTTAACCAGTGGGTTGAGCAGCAGGAAGGCAATCAATGAGATTACGATAAACCGCACAGCAGCAAGCCAACGTTGTAGCATTTGGGGTACTGCGGATGATGGGTTTCGGAAGTAGAGGATCAGGGAGAGTCCGGCACCAAAGAGTAAACAAAAAATAAGAAACCATAAAGGTGCTTCGGTAATCAGTACAAAACCAGTTTGCATACATTAAAAATTGCGTGGGTTTCAATTGGTTGAATCTTCATGAATGGTGTTGATTCATCTGTTTACTTCACCCTGTTAAACTTCAAAGCTCTAATCATCCAGGCAGGCAGAGGTTTTTCGGGGTTCCTCTTTTTCAGGTTCAGGTACCATCCCAGCTTTTTAATGATGGGGATTTTGTGGGTTTCCACAAACTCTATGAGTGTTCCGTCGGGATCCTCGATATAGCTAAAATGGCCTGCTGCTTCACCCATATCGAAGCTATTGGCGCTGTCAACAGTAAACGGGAAGCCATGGTTTTCACATGTTTCTCTGAGGGCATCCATTTTGGCCACATCAAAACACAGGTGAATAAAGCCGGGATCTCCCCACATTCTGCCTTTGTAAATATGTGTTACATCTCTGTCGAGTGCCTGGATCAATTCTATTTCTGTAGGCCCAAGGAAAGGGGCAAACGCACCTTTACGTGGCGTGCTGTGTTTCAGCAGAACACGGCGAAATCTCCCTTCTGCGCCTTCAATACCGGCAAGATCCAAGAAGTGACCGGTTAGGTCGTAAACCACCTCATCGTAACCCAGGATCTCCTTGTAAAGTCGCAGACTGTTATTTACATCTGTAACGCCAATCATAACGCCCGCCACACCACCATGAGTGATGGGTCTTTTGGTAGAGAAGAAGCTCTCCTGTTCAACAATTTGAAACAGGTTTCCCCAGGGGTCTTTAACAAGGAAGTGTCTCCTTTTGGCGGGGTCTTTCTCAAGGTTGCCGATCACTTCAACATGATTGGCAACGGTCAACGACCTGTACGATTCTTCGATCTGGTGGCTTTTAATCTTTGCCACGAGAATGCCGGTGTCGCCTAGTTGATGAATGTTCTCGGGAAACAGAGGTGTTTTCCCTTTGTGCTGCCACACTTCAAAACCTCCGCCGCCTTGCAGGTTGAAAGCCAGTACAGCATGCCTGTCGCGGGGCTCTCCACCGGTATACGGGAGCATCAAAGAAGCAGTACTGGCATCTTCAAAGATTCTTACATCAAAGCCCAGGTGTGTGCGATACCATTTCCACGCCCTTTCCAGGTCGTCGACACCAATACCTACCTGTTGAATTCCGGCGATAATGTAATTCATGGTGCAAAGGTAACAAAAATGGGTTTGAGATGAGATATTCAGATACGAGAACATCTCAAACAATCCTCTCCTATCGGAATAAGTTCTATTTCTCCCCTACCCTTCTGGCCAGTTTACGGAACAACCCCGGGACGAACCGTTTAAACCATATCATCAGAATCTCGTGTTTTCCGATGTACACTTCCCATCGGTTTTTTTCGATGGCCCTGAGGTATTTTTTCGCACACACCCCGGCCGGCATCCCTTTGGCCTGCCCGGGATCCATTTCACCATACTTTTCTCCGGTGCCACTGATCGCATTCAACGAGATGTTGGTATTAATTCTTCCTGGCAGTGCCACGGTGGTTCTGATCCCCCGGTTGTAATACTCCAGTCCCAGGGTTTCAAAGTAGCCTTGCAAGGCGTGTTTTGAAGCGGCATAGGATGACCTCAGGGGAAAGCCGAATTTGCCAACCATACTGCTGGTAACGGCAATGTGTCCACTCCCCTGGTCTATCATCGGAGGCAACATTAGTTTGGTGAGTTGCACATAGCTGAAGTAGTTGATTTCCATAATCTTTCGATCAACCTCCATGGTGGTTTCACCCACCAACGCCCGTTGGCTGATGCCACCGTTGTTGATCAGAACATCCACACCGTGAAAAGTTTCCAGCACAAATTGTGCGGCCGACTTCACCGCTTCTGCATCACCCAGGTCAAAAGGGAGCATCACCACTTTAGTGGATGTTTGCCCGAGAGAGGCTTGCAGGTCATTCAGCTCCTTTTCATCCAAAGAGGAGATGATCAGCAAAGAGGCCACACCCGACAATTGCTGTGCCATGGCAGCCCCGATACCGGAACCCGCCCCGGTAAGCCACACTCTTTTCCCTTTTAGTTTCATGCCAATACACGATTTATCAGAAGCTATACTGTTAGAACAACAGAGGCATTAATCATCCCAAGGCTCTTCGGGCTCGATGCAATCAGGGCAGTCGAGGCTTCGGTTGTACACGGCCATTGCACTGAAGCTCATCCCCATATTGGAGAAGCCTCCGTCATGGTAAAGGTTCTGCATGGTGACCTTTCGGGTCAGGTCTGAGAAAAGGGTGATGCAGTAATCGGCACACTCATCGGCTGTGGCATTACCCAGTGGTGACATCCTTTCGGTGAAATCTATCAGGTTGTCGATCCCTTTTACACCACTCCCCGCCGTTGTAAGTGTTGGTGATTGTGAAATGGTATTGACCCTGATCTTCCTGTCGCGACCGTAGATATATCCGAAGCTTCTGGCAATCGACTCAAGCGCTGCTTTGGCATCGGCCATATCATTATAACGGAACAGGGTACGCTGTGCAGCAACATAGGAGAGCGCTACCACTGACCCCCATTCATTGAAGGCGTCAAGCTTTCGGGCAACCTGTAACATCTTGTGAAATGAGATGGCAGAGATGTCCATCGTCTTCACAAAGTAATTATAGTCAAGGTCGTCGTAACGCCTCCCCTTTCGTACGTTCATCGACATACCAATGGAGTGGAGCATAAAATCGATTTTTCCACCCAATATCTCCATTGAAGATTGAAACACATTCTCCAGTTCCTTCACATTGGTGGCATCAGCCGGCAATATGACTGAACCGGTCTTTTCAGCCAACTCCTTCACCGTACCGAAACGGATCGCAGTGGGTGTGTTCGAAATGGTGAACTCAGCCCCCTCTTCCCAGGCACGCTCGGCCACCTTCCACGCAATCGACTTCTCATCCAATGGACCGAAAATAATCCCTCTTTTCCCTTTTAACAGGTTATATGACATATCAGTATTGTTTTGATTTACAAACAGATGTTATGTTCTTTGATTGTTTTTGTTTTGATGTTTGCTTAATATATTGTTTGGCTAGGCTTTTACACCAAGCAGTTGTTTTGCATTGGCCAGTGATTCGTTGGTAGGTTCCCCATCGCTGAGCATACGGGCAATGGTATCCACTCTTTGTTTCTCAGAGAGAGGTACTACTTGAGATACCGTTTGATCACCCACCGTTGATTTGGTGGCCTGGAACTGGAGATCACCTTTGGCGGCAATTTGTGGGAGGTGAGTGATGGCGATCACCTGCATCGTATCCCCCATCTGTTTCATCAGGTTACCGGTCTTGCCGGCTATATCACCTGAAACACCAGAATCTATCTCATCAAATATGATGGTTGGAATCAATGTCCGTTTTGAGAGAACAGATTTCAACGCCAGCATCAGTCGTGACAGCTCTCCGCCAGAGGCAATCCGGGAGATGATATCTGGGTTGCTCCCTTTGTTGGCAGAGAAGAGCATAGAAACCGTATCCATACCATCAGGGCCGGGTTGCGGAAGCTGTTCGGTATTGATCTGGATAGTTGCATCAGGCATTCCCAGTTTTGTCAGCAAACCGGTGAGGTGTTTCGCCAGAGGTGCAGCAGCTTTGCTTCTGGTGAGGCTGATCTCTGATGCCAGTTTTTCAAGGTCACGTTGCAGCTCTTCAAGCTCTTCTGCTGTTTTCTCGATCACTTCACCCAGGTCGTGCTGCTGCGATAAACGCTGGCCAATCTCGTCTCGAATCATCACCAACGACTCGGTTGATTGCACCCGGTGTTTGTTCATCAGATGGTTTAAGTGACCTATCCTTTCGTTCAGTTTTTCAGCCTCTTGCGGATTATCATCCAGCGTATTGTTCACCTGTTCCAGCTCCATGGCCAAATCATTGGCTTCAATGCAAAGGGACTCAAGCCGCTGAATCAAATCATTCAATGGCTCTCCCGAAGCATACTTCTGCAGCTTCATGGTAAGGGTTTTCAAAGAATCGGTAAACAGTATTGGTTCTCCGGTCATAAGCTCTGCCAACTGGTAAAGCAACGCTTTGATCTCTGCCGCATGGGTCAGCATTCTGTAACCTTCTTCCAACTCCTCCATACGATCGTTTTCCGGCTTTGCCGCCACCAGCTCATCGTATAAAAAACGGTCGTAATCGTATTGGGCCAGGTAGTCGGCACGTGCTTTCGACAGCTCTTCAAGGCGCTTTTTTCTGTCTGTATATTGTTGATACAATACCTGGTATTTCTGCAACAACGGTTCGTTGCCGTCGAAAGTGTCCAGTGTGGTGAGTTGGAAGTCTCTGTTGTTGAGCACCAGCACCTCATGTTGAGAGTGAATGTTTATTAAGCGGGATCCCAGCTCCTTCAGAACCGCCAGGTTCACAGGGGTATCGTTGACAAATGCCCGGCTTTTCCCGTTGGCATTGATCTCCCTACGCAACAGGGTTTCATGATCGTAATCAATGTCATGTGCCGAAAACAACGGTTCAAGACCATACTCCCGGATACTGAAAGTGGCTTCCACAATACATTTCTTACCACCTTCACTGATCACACGCATATCTGCTCTGTTGCCCAACACCATCCCCAGTGCGTCAAGCATGATCGACTTGCCGGCCCCCGTCTCTCCAGTGATGGTCGTGAAACCACTCTGAAAACGAATGTCCAGCGCACGGATCAAAGCATAATTCTCAATAACGACTCTTTTCAGCATACTGTTTTATGCTATATTCGAATAAGATGCAAAAATAGGAAATAAATAACTGAATTATTTTTCAATACCTCATTCCGGCCTGAAGATTTCTACAACGTTACCGCTGATGGTGTAATGCAAGCAACTGATAGCCTCCGGGTTGAATCTCCGGGTGCCAGTTGCTGTCGACCTTCACTGTTTCACCGGTCAACAGGTCGGTATATTCCCCTTCATAGCCTTCTGTATCAACATTTACCTGTGGAAGCACTTCGTTACCAAAATGAAAGAACGCAATAATGGTGTTCATGTGATCTTTTCTGGCCAACCCCAACAGCGTGTCAGAACAGTTGCTTTGAATCCATCTGATGGGTGCACCGTAGTTCCCGTTGTGCAGTGGTGTGTACGACTTTTTAATGGCGATCAGTTGTTGATACAATCCATGCAGTACTACATCACCCCATTCGATCCTGTCTTTATCGAAAAAGGCGATCCGTTCCTTGTAACCGGCCTCCTGCCCTGAGTAGATTAACGGCATCCCCGGCAGCATAAACGTCAACGCAGCGAAAGCTTCTGAAAACTCTCCAAGGCGCTCATACTCACTTCCGTTCCATGAATTCTCATCATGGTTCGTGATGAATTGCATTCGATACACAGAAGGGGGATACAACGCATTATTCTGGTCGAATACCGCCCTGAAAGCACCTAACGACTCCTCCCCTTTGGCCACTTTACCCATCATATGGTGCACCTTCCAAGTGTAATTCATATCAAATGCATACCGCATCAAGGCACCGTTCTCTTCATCTTCGGCCAACATAAACAGAGGCTTGATCAACTCCAGATGATAACGGGCTTCTTCCCAGAAATCAACAGGCACCAAACCAGCTACATCACACCGAAATCCATCAATATCAAACTCTCGCACCCAATAACACATCGCATCAATCATCGCCTTGCGCATCGAAGCAACCCCATAATCCAACGCAATCACATCCGACCAGTCATTCGGTGAAACAAAACCACCCCCCTCACCCTTCTTGAAATACTCAGGATGAGAAACCGTCCATACATTGTCCCACGCCGCATGATTCGTCACCCAGTCAAGCAATACCTTCATGCCCAATCTATGCGCTTTCTCAATCAAAGCACGCAAATCCTCTTCATTGCCAAACTCGGGGTTTACACCCTTGAAATCCTTGATCGAGTAGTAGCTCCCCAGCGACCCCTTCCGGTGCACCGAACCAATCGGAAATACCGGCATCAACCACAAAATATCAACCCCCATCTCCGATAACCGATCCAAATGGGGAAGAAAAGCTTTGAAAGTGCCCTCAGACGTGTATTGCCTGATGTTCACCTCATATATCACCCCGTCGAAACTCCACTCCTGATGTATCTGCTTCTTCATGTGCTGCATGTTTCGTACTTTTGAAACCTAAAACGGATCAGGTGTCTTATTAAAACCCAATGGCCATCACCTGAGCCCGATTTTCGCTGCAAAAATAGCCATTTCGTAAAGAATGGTGTACAACAACTAATATTTAAACATCTACATATATGAATAACAGCACACTAAGAGAGTTATGGCAGGAGATATACGATGGGGACCATCTTGAGGTGTATGAGCAGTTAATGCATGAGTTATCGGCAGTTAAACTGAATCGATTGTCACCGATGGAGCCGGAGTGGTTCAAGGATGCTGTGGTGTACTCGTTGTACGTGGATCTGTTCAACACCGATTTCAACGGTTTGGTAGCGCGGCTTGACTATTTACGTGATTTGGGGATCAACTGTCTGTGGTTGCTGCCCATATTGGATTCACCGATGCGTGATGCCGGTTTTGACATACGTGATTACCGAACCATTCGCGGGGATCTTTTGCCGGGTGATGAGCGGGCGGGGCAGTTCCGGTCGTTTCTCAAGGAGGCACATTCAAGGGGTATACGCATCATTTTCGACCTCCCTTTGAACCACACTTCGGATGAGCACCAGTGGTTTCAGGAGGCGCTGAAGTCACCGTTGAATCGTTACAGAGACTATTACATCTGGAGTGATGACGACAGTTTATACAGCGATGCGAGGATTATTTTTGAGGGGATCGAGGAGAGCAACTGGAAGCGTATAGGGGATGTGTACTATTTCCACCGGTTTTTCGATTTTCAGCCTGATCTCAACTACCGTAATCCGTGGGTGCTGGTTGAGATGTGTCGCATTATGCTATATTGGGTAGAGCAAGGGGTGGACGGCTTCAGGGCGGATGCGATTCCTTATTTATGGAAAGAGGATGGCACTGATTGCGAGAACCTTGAAAAGACGCACTTGTTGGTCAAATTCTTCCGGGGTGTGTTGGACAGTGTCAGGCCGCACACGTTGTTGTTGGCAGAGGCGTGTCAAAAGCCACATGAGGTGGTTCGTTATTTCGGTGATGGTGATGAGTGTCAGGCGGGCTATCATTTCCCTTTGATGCCACAGGTGTTTAAGAGCATCACTTCAGGTTCTGCGTTACCGGTCAGATCGGTGTTACACCCTTCCGTTACTCCTCCCCTCCCCGATGGAACGCAATGGTTCACCTTTTTAAGGTGTCATGATGAGTTGAGCCTGGAGTTGGTGTATGTTTCTGAAGAGGACAGGGCTTATCTGCATGGTGCTTATTGCAAGGAGCCGTTGTGGGATTTTCGTCAAGGGCAGGGTGTATCTGCTCGTTTGGCTGACTTGCTGGATGGCAATCCTGACAAGATCGGTCTGGCTTTTTCGATCATCCTTTCGTTGCCGGGTACGCCGGTTATATATTATGGTGATGAGTTTGGTAAGCGAAACGACCGCAGCTATTATGAAGAGCAGACAAAATTAACCGGCAAGGACGACACCCGTTTTCTGGTACGTGGGCGTATTGACTGGCAAGGGGTTGCAGATGCGCTTGCAGATGAGGGGAGCCTTGAGAGCGGGGTGTTAGGTCGTGTATCCACTTTGCTGGCAGCACGCAATAAGTACAAATGCTTTGGCCGTGGTGACCTGGTGTGGATTCAACCCGACGTAACTCCGGCAGCGCTACAGGATGCGGTGTTGGCGTTTGACCGGATCCTCAGCAAAGAACACCTGAGAATAGTACACAACCTGTCAGATCAACCGGTTGTAATTACTTTTGAAGATAAAACAACCATTGAGCTGGCACCTTACGGCTATCGTTGGATTGCATTAAAGTAACGGACTGCATCTTTGTGCAAACTGATGAATGTTTTAATAATGATCCACACCAAACCGGTTTATGAGAGCTATTATTTTTGATCTTGACGGGGTGATTACCCGCACTGCAGATTTACACGCTAAGGCATGGAAGGAGGCTTTCGATCCGTTTTTGTTTCGCCACAGTGAGCAACGTGGAGAGCCCTATACACCCTTCGACCTGGAGGGGGATTACCTGAATTATGTAGATGGTCGTCCAAGGTACGATGGGGTGAGAACATTTTTTTCTTCACGAGGCATCACTCTGCCGGAGGGGAAGGTTGACGATGCCCCGCACATGGATACCATCTATGGAATTGGGAACAGGAAGAATCGGTTGTTTAACGAGCTCCTAACCAGCCGGGGCGTTGAGGTGTACCCTTCAACCGTTGCTTTGATACACCGGTGCATACAGGAGGGGATCGCAGTGGGTGTGGCCTCATCATCAAAAAACTGCCGGTTGATTTTGGAATCCGTCGGACTGACGCCATTCATTGCCACACGGGTGGATGGAGAGGTGAGTCTGGAGTTGGGATTGAGCGGGAAGCCTGCACCCGATATTTTTCTCAAAGCGGCTGAAAACCTCGGGGTTCATTACAGCGACTGTGTGGTGGTGGAGGATGCCGCATCGGGCGTGATGGCGGCCCGGAGCGGAAACTTCGGATTGGTCATAGGTTTGGCCCGTAAACACAACGAAGAGGAGCTCTATGCCCATGGCGCTGATGTGGTGGTAGCTGATCTGGAAGATTTCGATTTCAGTGAGATGCAACGGTGGTTTCAGCAAGGGTTATCAGATGACAACTGGCGGCTTGTGTACCATGGTTATGATCCGGAAAAGGAGAGATCAAGAGAGGCATTGCTCTCCGTGGGCAACGGGCTGTTCGGCACCCGGGGTGCCTTTGAAGAGTGCGGTCCGGACACCATCAGCTACCCCGGTACTTACATGGCCGGTGTGTACAACAAGTTGGCCTCAACGGTAGAAGAGAGGGTGCTTTACAACGAAGACCTGGTGAATGTGACCAATTGGTTGCCTGTAACGTTCAAAGTGAATGACAATGAATGGGTTGATCTGCACAGTGTGAAAACAGGTGCACTAAAGCGTACCCTGAACTTGAGGGATGGTTTGCTCACCAGGTCAGTAAAGGTGTACACCCCTGACGGCGGAGAGTATCAGGTGGTCTCAAGCCGGTTTGCCTCTATGCATAATCCGCACCTGGCTGCACTGAGATATGAAATACTTGTATTGAAAACAGCTGGGGATATCACCCTGAAAGTGGGGTTGCATGGGAACCATATCAACGACGGGGTTGAGCGGTACCGTGATCTGAACCAGGTTCATCTGAAGCCTGTGAAAGAGTACGTTTCGGAGAACCTGCTTCATGTTGAGGTGGCCACTACCGGGTCGGAATTACATCTCCGGCAAACGGCCAGAGCAGAGACCTTCTACAACGGGGTGCGAAAAAGTTGCCAATGGTCTGGAGCAGTATCACCCGGTATTGCTGAAGCAACAACGACATTCTCCGGTGTGAAGGCGGGTGACACCATTGTAGTGGAAAAATATGTGCACCTGGCAGCTGCTGAAGAGAAAGGGAGTGAGCCCAACGGTGCAATGAAAGTGTTGCAGACCATCGAATCATTTGATCAATTGCACAGTGCTTCTGCTGCGGTATGGGATGACTTATGGAGCAAAGCGGACATACAGATTACCGGGGATCGTCTGGCGCAGAAGTTAATACGGTTGCATATTTATCACCTGTTGTGCACCACCTCCCCTCACAACACAGAGATCGATGCCGGAATACCTGCAAGGGGTCTTACCGGGGAGGCATACCGGGGGCATATCTTTTGGGATGAGGTATATATCCTCCCGTTCTATTTCATTCATCTGCCTGAGGTTGCCCGTTCGGTGCTGATGTACCGTTACCGGAGGCTTGATGCGGCCAGGAGTTACGCAAACGAATTGGGGTTCGCCGGTGCCATGTTCCCGTGGCAAAGCGGAAGCACAGGGGAAGAGGAGACACAACGATACCACTACAACCCCACTGCCCGTAACTGGGGCCCCGACAACAGTTCTCTGCAACGCCATGTCTCACTGGCCGTGGCCTGGAATATCATTCAATATCATCATGTTACCCATGACAACGCCTTTATGCAGGCTTATGGGATGGAGATGTTGATTGAAATTGCCAGGTGCTGGCGCAGTCAGTGTAAGCTCAATTCCTCTACCGGCAGATACTCTATTGAAAAGGTGATGGGTCCGGATGAATTTCATGAGGGATACCCTAATGCCAAAGAAGCAGGATTGCGTGACAATGCGTACACCAATGTGCTGGTTGCCTGGCTGTTTAATAAAATGGCAGCGCTGTTTGACCAGTTCATTCCGACGCCATCAGGCGATAACAACTCAGATTCGGTTGCTTTATATAAAGAGCTGGATGACTGGCTTCACATTGCCAAACACCTCAGTTTGGTGATCTCTCAGGAAGGGATCATTGCGCAGTTTGATGGCTATTTTGAATTGGAAGAGTTGGATTTTGCATCTTACAAGGAGCGGTATGGGAATATTTACCGTTTAGACAGGATCCTGAAGGCTGAAGGGAGATCCCCCAACCAATACCAGGTGGCCAAGCAGGCTGATACACTTATGCTCTTTTATCTGTTGCCGGCCGGTGAGGTCACCCGGCTGATTTGTGAGATGGGTTACCAACTGCCGGATGATTATATCACAAAGAACTTCGACTACTACATGGCCCGAACCACACACGGTTCTACCCTGAGCAGGGTTGTACATGCGAAACTGGCACATTTGAACGGGAAGAGAGAGCTTGCATGGTCTCTCTTCCGTGAAGCGCTGGTAAGCGATTACCACGATACACAGGGAGGCACAACCGGCGAAGGGATTCATACAGGGGTGATGGCATCAACTGTATGGCTTGCATTGACAATGTATGGAGGGCTGGACCTTTCGACTAACCAACCGATGGTAATGCCGGAACTACCCCCTGAGTGGAGAACCATGAAGTATCGCTACAAATTTCGTGATCAAGTGCATTGGGAAGAAAGAACATCCACATAAAATATTTCATATCGTTAATATACAATAACTTAAAACACCATGCTTGAAGACATTTTACTGATAGGCGAACACCATAGAAGAGCAGCCCAAGCGATTGTCAAAGAGATCCTTGCACGAAGGCAACCCAAATTTATTGTGGCCATCTCGGGCGAATCGGGTTCCGGGAAGTCGGAACTTACCCATGTGATTGCAAAAGAGCTGTTTCAAATGGGTATTGTTGCAAAACCGGTGCACACAGACAATTTTTACAAGACGCTTCCACTGGAGCGGAACGCTTTCCGTGAAGCCAACGGAGTGGAACTGGTTGTTGGGTCACATGAATACGACTGGGAAGCGATTCAAATGGTGGTTGAACGTTTTAAGGCCGGTGAGATTTGTGAAATGCCTTGCGTTGATCTGGTGACCCAAAGGGTTGACCGCCTCGTAACTGATTTCAGTGAGATCGATATGCTGGTGATGGATGGCCTCTATGCAATCAAAACAGAAGGGACTGATTTTAACATTATGATCGACCTGACCTATCTTGAAACGAAAAGATCACAAATCTTAAGAGGCAAAGAGAAGACAGACGAGTTTCGTTACCGGGTACTGGATACAGAACATCTGGCTGTAACAAAACTTCGCCCTCTGGCACATCTGTTCGTTGGGAAAGATTACAAGGTGTACTCCCCTGGAAATAAAAAATATTACTACAACCAATAATTTTCATTCATCGTATAGAAAAGTTTTTTATTATTGCATGTCCAAGGTCACATATGGATGATAATGAAAAAACCGTCGCCCTTATTATTACTCTTCGTATTGTTTTTCTCTGTCAACGGCATTGTCATTGGTCAGACAACAGACACTGTGACAACTAAGAAGGTGCAGTTAAACGGTGATTCCATTGAAATTATTTTTGTTGAATTTGACCATCCCGCTTCTTTTCCCGGAGGTGAGGAGGCGATGTACCGTTTTTTATCAAACCATATCGTGTATCCTGAGGAAGCCATCAGGGAGCAGATTGAAGGCACCGTACTGATTGAGTTTGTTGTAAAGTACGACGGCACAGTGACCAATGCCAGGGTTGATTACAGTGAATCAGAAATCCTGGCACAAGCTGCATTGGATGTAGTGAAACATATGCCAAGGTGGAATCCGGCCATGTACAAAGGCAAAGCGGTAAACAGTCAGTTTATGCTTCCGGTCTATTTCAGACTCGATAGCAGTAACAGAAAACCCTGATATCAAACATCATCAAAAACAAAAACGATCATAAAAACCAAATTAATAAATGATTTTTTACCCTTAACCCAACAATCACATGAAAAGACTAATGTTTGTATTTATGCTGGTGGCAGGACTCTTGTCACAAGCATTTTCGTTTAATGACCCTAACCTGAAAAGGGGTTGGGATCATTTTGCAGAAAACAGGTATTCGCAGGCAGAGCGACAGTTCAAGCGTGCCTTGGATGGAAATTACAAGGCGGAAGCACATTTATCGCTTGTATTGGTTGGTGCAGCCATCAACAATACTGCGTTGGCTGCAGAGCACATGTATGAATTTTATCAGGTGGCTGCAAACCCGTATCCATACCTTGATGCTTTATGGGGTGAGTGGCGCAGTAACGAGGAGACGGCCACAGTGGTACGGTTGCTCACGGAGCTGACGGAATCGGAAAACGGTAAAGTACGTGCCATGGCCCACCAGGGGCTTGGGTTTCATCACAGAAGAAACAACAAGCATCGTCAATCCAGGGCTCATTATGCGCAAACAGGGGCTGTATTAACCTGGCAGGTACTTGGTGAATTTGAAAACATATCAGAGAGTGGTTTCGACAAAGACTTTGGCGCGCTGGCCAATCCACAGCGAACGCATCAGTTTACAAACAAACATGGAGCACCTGTACAGTGGTTTGATATCAAAGCCGCCACATTCAGCAACTGGATCGATCTGGAGTACTATTT
>SKPS01000287.1 GCA_007119395.1 Lentimicrobiaceae bacterium | reverse complement strand
AAGACACCACCTATATTGCAGCCGACACCAACCGACTCTTTTTGCGCTACTTCTACCCTTCAGAATACGGCAACAATCCGCTGGTACGATACCATAATGCCCAAGAAGTGGAGGTGATGACCTACACCCCCCAAACCCTCTATGAAAAGTTCGGTTCCCTGTTGGAAGAGTAAACGATAGAAATCTCTTATACGAAACCTTATTTCTCCTTCTATTCAGCAGTCTTCAAGAATCAATTGAAATCTGCGGAATTAATCTGCGGAAATCAGAGTAATCAGTGGTAAATAAAACCCGTTAAGATCAAATACGAATTACAAGATCTAACAGTCAGATGTTAACGGCTATTTGACCGCAGATTACACAGATTTACTCGGATTTTTGGTTTTGAAAAGAGTGTTGCTCATTCTTTCCGAACAGATCAGATTATAACTGCTGCTGATGAGTTTTTTGTTTCCCGCTGAAAGGCGCTGAAATTTTGCTGAAAGGCGCTGAAAGAATCATTTCACTTGAAGGCACAGCTATATAATGAAGGCACCGAGGGCAGTCAGATACGGCAGAACATTGCCTTCAGTGTATCCAACAGCACTCAGTGCCTGTATGATTAGAAAGAGTGTTCAGATCATTCACCCGGTGCCTCTACACTGGCATCATCGGAAGTATCCTCCTCCTTCTTCTTCCTGCCACGTGTTGCTTTGGGCTTCTCTTCTGTATCTTCCTTTTTGGTTTTGCTTGCCGACTTCTTCTTCGCTTTTGCTTTCTCCTCCTCGGCTGCTTCCTCCTCCGCTTCAGCTTTGACCTCTTCGGTTTCTTCTTTAACCTCTTCGGCTTCAGCTTTCACCTCTTCGGTCTCGGCTTTCACCTCTTCGGTTTCGGCTTGCACCTCTTCGGCTTCAGCTTTCACCTCTTCGGTTTCGGTTTTCACCTCTTCGGCTTCAGCTTTCACCTCTTCGGTTTCGGCTTTTACCTCTTCCGCTTCGGTGGTTGATTCAACAACCTGGTCGGCTTCTGGTGTTTCATTGGTCTCTTCCGCTGCCGGGTCATCTTTCTTGGTTTTCTGACGAGCCCGTTGCTTCTTCTCCATCTCTTCCAACTTGGCCTTGGCATCTGCTACCTCGCCTTCAACCATCTCCTCCTTCAAGTCTGCCAGCACGCTCAGATCACCCAATGTAGTGCGCTCAAGGTTGTCTTTCAGCTTCTTTACGGCCTTGGATGCAGTCTGCTCTTTGCGTTGCTCCTCAGCTTTCTCTGCCTCTTTCTTCTTGTACATCTTGTCCTGGAAAGTCTTGGTGTGGGAAACGATGATCTTCTTGTTCTCTTTTGAGAATTCGATCACTTTAAAATCGAGTGTTTCATCCACCCTTGCCAGGGTATTGTCCTCTTTGTGCAGGTGACGAAGTGGTGCAAACCCTTCAACACCATAAGGCAGGGTAACGATCGCACCTTTGTCCATCGAACTCATCACAGTACCTTTGTGTATTGAATCTACCGTAAAAACGGTTTCAAACACATCCCATGGATTCTCTTCCAGTTGCTTATGACCGAGGCTCAGGCGACGGTTATCACCATCCACTTCAAGCACAACCACTTCCAGGGTTTCACCAATCTTGGTGAATTCTGCCGGGTGCTTGATTTTCTTCTGCCATGAAAGATCCGAGATATGAATCAGTCCATCAACGCCCTCTTCCAATTCAACAAAAATACCGAAGTTGGTGAAGTTTCTCACGATGGCGTGGTGCCTTGAGTTGATGGGGTATTTGGTAGCGATATCTGCCCAGGGATCCGGGATCAGTTGCTTGATACCCAATGACATTTTTCTGTCTTCCCTGTCGAGCGTAAGAATCACAGCTTCAATCTCATCGCCCACTTTCAGGAAGTCATGTGCAGTGCGTAAGTGCTGTGACCACGACATTTCAGAAACGTGTACCAGCCCTTCTACGCCCGGTGCGATTTCAACAAATGCACCGTAATCTGCAATCACAACCACTTTCCCTTTCACTTTATCGCCCACTTTCAGGTCTTCGCTCAGACTGTTCCATGGGTGAGGAGTAAGCTGCTTCAGACCCAGTGCAATACGCTTCTTGTTGTCGTCGAAGTCAAGGATAACCACCTTGATCTTCTCGTCAAGCTGTACAATCTCCTCCGGATGATTGATCCTTCCCCAACTCAGGTCGGTGATATGGATCAGGCCGTCGACGCCACCCAGGTCAATAAATACACCATAGGAGGTGATGTTCTTAACGGTACCTTCAAGGATCTGACCTTTCTCCAGCTTAGAGATAATTTCTGCTTTCTGCTTCTCAAGCTCATCCTGGATAAGTGCTTTGTGCGACACCACCACGTTTTTATATTCGTGGTTGATCTTCACCACTTTAAACTCCATGGTCTTGCCCACATAGATATCGTAATCACGAATCGGCTTCACATCAATTTGTGAACCGGGAAGGAAGGCCTCAATGCCAAATACGTCAACGATCAAACCACCCTTTGTTCTGCACTTCACAAAACCATTGATGATCTCATCCTGATCCATGGCCTGGTTGATACGCTCCCAGGAACGGAGTACCCTGGCCTTTTTATGTGATAATACGAGCTGTCCGGTTGGGTCTTCCTGGTTTTCAACATACACTTCAATGGTGTCTCCCAGATTGATCTCTTCACGGTAACGCAATTCAGCCAAACTGATTACACCATCCGATTTGTAACCAATGTTTACAACCACTTCGCGGTTGTTCTTGGCCACTACGGTGCCATCTATCACCTGCTGCTCATTGATCGATTTCAGTGTATTGCTGTAGAGATCCTCCAACTGGTTGCGCTCCTGCTCATCATAAATATCCTGTTTTTTGTCAACGGCATCCCAGTCGAAATCACCCGGCTCAAGCAATGCTGGCTTTTCCTGCTGAGGAGCCGGAGTGCTGCTGTCAGTGGCGTCAGCTTCTCCTGTTACCACCTCAGGGGTCTCTTCCGCTACAACCTCTTCCTTGGTCTCTTCCGCTACAACCTCTTCCTTGGTCTCTTCCGCTACAACCTCTTCCTTGGTCTCTTCTGCTACAACCTCTTCTTTGGTCTCTTCTGCTGCAACCTCTTCTTTGGTCTCTTCTGCTGCAACCTCTTCTTTGGTCTCTTCTGCTGCAACCTCTTCTTGTGCGGGCTCTGCCGTGGTTTCACCGGTTGTCTCAGCCAGCTCTTCTGCAGGGGTCTCTTCCTGTTGAGCCTGCGTGTTTTCCGCTTCCGGCTCTTTGGTTAGCTCCGAGCCTTCATTGCTGACTTGACCCTCTTCCGTTGCTTCCGGTTGCGATGGCAACGGCTGCTCTTCATTCTTGTTCTCTTTTAATTCGTCCGACATACATCGTTTTTTGTGTTCCGACAGGTGTTGCTTGGTGCACTTTTTCCTTTGGAACGGTTTAATAATTAGATGAATTCACTCCCCAAATTTGGGGGGTGCAAAGATCGATAGTTTTTTTTTAAAAAGCAAGGTATTTAGCTTTGGAGCAGTTTCTCTCTGATCCCCTCCATCATCCACAGTGGTGTTGAGGTGGCACCACAGATGCCAACCGATTGGATGTTTTGCACCCACGCCGTATTGACTTCGTCGATGCTGCCAACAAAATGGGTGTTGGGATTGGCTTGCTTACACACCCCATAGAGGTATTTCCCGTTGGAGCTTTTGGGGTCACTGGCGAAGATCACCACATCGTGTGCCCGGGCAAAAGTGGCGAGTTCGGGAGCACGCTTTGAGACCTGCCGGCAGATGGAGTCGGTGGCTTTGAACCTACCCGGCGTTAAGCTGTACGGTTTCATTCTTGTCAGAATCTCATCCTGAAGGGTTTTGTACTCGCCAATGTCCTGCGTTGTTTGTGCAAACATACGAACCGGCTTGCTGAAGTCGATTTTGTTGAGCTCGTCCTCTCCACTCACCACAATCACCTGCTCCGGACACTGTCCTTTCAGCCCTACCACCTCGGCGTGCCCCTGCTTGCCAAAGATTATAACCTGCCCTCCAACTTGCTTCATCTCTTCACACGCCAAACCGACACGCTGCTGCAAGCGTAGAACAATCGGACAAGTGGCATCGATCAAATTGATGTTGTTCTCATCTGCATATTGATATGTTTCCGGGGGCTCTCCGTGGGCCCGGATCAACACACTGCAATCGCTTTTCGTTTGGTACGTTTCGTGATCAATGATCTGCAAACCCATCTTTTTCAGACGGTTTACCTCCATGGTGTTGTGCACTATATCGCCCAGACAATAAAGAGGCCTGCCAGCCTTCAACGCCTCTTCTGCCGCCCTGATGGCATGTACCACACCAAAACAAAAACCTGATCTGCTGTCTATCTCGATGCGCATTTTTTAATCACTTTTCTTTGGGTTGATTTTTTGGGTGATGAAGCCCTTTTCAATATGCTCCAACGCGTCAGCAAACCGATCCGGATGGAACCAGGTTATCTGTTGATCGCGTTTGAACCAGGTGATTTGGCGCCGCGCATAACGACGTGTGTTGGTGATGATTTTCTCCACCGCCTGATCCAAAGTGCATTGGCCGTCAAAATGGTTGAACACCTCCGTGTATCCAACACTTTTCAGGGCACTTTTGTTTTTCAACGGGTAGAGCTTGCGGCACTCATCAACGAGGCCATTGTTCACCATTTTGTGTGCTCTTTCGGCAATACGCTTGTGCAGTTCCTCACGGGGTAGGTCAAGGCCGATTTTGATAAACCGGAAAGGCCTTGTTACCGGTTGCGCGATTCTCAGTTCACTGAACTTCTGGTGTGTGGTGTGATACACCTCCAGTGCCCGCAGGAGCCGTGCCGGGTTCTTTCTGTCGACCTTTTCATAATACTCCGGATCCACTTTTGCTACCTCCTGCTGAAGCCACGTGAGACCTTTGGTAGCATACTCCCCCGCAAGGGCATCCCGAAGCGCCATGTCTATATCGGGCAATTGATCAATCCCATGCTCTAACACCTTGCAATACATGCCCGATCCACCGGACACCACCACCACATTGTGCCGCTTGAACAGCGTGGCCAGGGTCTCCAACGCCTCCTTCTCCCACATCGATACGTTGTAGTGATCCAGCACCGAACGGTGACCAACCAGATGGTGCGGTGCTGCCTCCAACTCTTCGATTGTCGGAAACGCAGTGCCAATAAGCATCTCACGATACACCTGACGCGAATCGGCTGATACCACCTCCGTGTTGTAGTGTTGCGCCAAACGGATGGCAAAACCCGTCTTGCCCACCGCTGTTGGACCAACAACCATCAACGCTGTTTTAACCCTGTTCACGTTTTCGACCATCCTGAAATAATTCCAAAGGCAGCCATTGACCACCATAATTGCTTTGGCCACAAAATTACAGGAAGTTTTCGTTTTGTAGCGGCATTCACCGATTGCATAGAACGCAGATGACGCAGATTGTTTATGATTTTTTTGATATAAAACGCCAACTATAAGAGCTAATGTGCTAATATGCTGATTAGCTGATGTGCAAATGTTAATTAGCAAATGTGCAAATGTTTAGAAAAAAAAAAAAAAAAACAATCGAACAACCTAACAAATTAACAGTTAGACGAGTAGACGGTTAGACGATTAGACGGTTAGACGATTTAACAATCAGATAATTAGACAATTAGACAATCATAGCAAGAGCTCAATTGCCGGTTGGCTCCAGCCCCAGCTTTTTCCCCTCTTCGAGCATCAGATCGTAGGCAGCCTGGTAGTCGTTGGGTATCACACCATCGAGGATCGCCTCACGGATGGCCGTTTTGATCACTCCCACCGTCCGGGAGGGCTCCAAGTTGAAGGTCTCCATAATCAGCTCTCCGGTGATGGGCGGCTGCCAATTGCGTAGTTTGTCCTTCTCTTCAATCTCCACCAGCTTGTGCTCCACCAGTTCAAAGTTCCGTTTGAAACGACTTTTTTTGTACTCGTTTTTTGATGTGATATCGGCTTTACACAGCAGCATCAGGTGGTCGATGTCGTCGCCGGCTTCAAAGAGCAGACGTCTCACCGCTGAATCGGTTACATGGCTCTCTACCAGTGCAATGGGTCTAAGATGAAGCACAACCATCTTCTGCACAAACCGCAGGGGTTCATTCATTGGCAGCTTGAGCCTTTTGAAAATCTTTGCCACCATCTTTGACCCCAGGTATTCATGACCATGGAATGTCCAGCCGGTGCCCGGAAGAAACTTTTTGGTGGCAGGCTTGGCGATGTCATGCAACAGGGCTGCCCAACGCAACCACAGGTCATCGGTCTCCATGGCTACGTTATCGAGCACCTCCAGCGTGTGGAGAAAGTTGTCTTTGTGGCTGATGCCACGGATGGTTTCAACTCCTTTCATGGCTGCCAGTTCCGGAAAGACCAAAGGGAGAATCTCGAGTTGGTTCAGCAGGAGAAAGGCCCCGGAGGGTTTGGCCGCCACCAACATTTTGTTGATCTCTTCTGTAACCCTTTCCTGCGACAAGATCTCCAAGCGGTTCTTACAATTGATCATTGCCCCAAGGGTCTCCTCTTCAATGGTGAAGTTGAAACGTGCTGCAAACCGTATTCCCCTGAGAATTCTTAGCGGATCATCAGAAAAGGTGGCCACAGGATCCAAGGGTGTACGGATGATCCCGTTTATCAGGTCGTCCATTCCATTGAAAGGGTCAATCAACTCTCCATAGTTATGTTGATTAAGACTGATTCCCAACGCGTTGATGGTGAAATCACGACGCAGTTGATCGTCTTGTAAGGTACCATCTTCCACTGCGGGCTTCCGTGTATGACGTTGATACGACTCTTTGCGCGCTCCCACAAACTCCACCTCGAAGTCGTTGTAACGCAGCATCGCTGTGCCAAAGTTCTTAAAAACAGTCACCTTGCACCGCTTCCCCGAAAGGTCAGCTACCTTTTGTGCCAGCTTGATTCCGCTGCCAACCGTTACCACATCCACGTCTTTTACCTTAATGCCCAGGAGATAATCTCTGACATACCCCCCTATCACATAACTCTCCTGCTGCAATGCTTCAGATGCATGGCTTATGAGGCTGAACAAATCCCCTTCAATGGCTCCCTTCAGGTTGGTTGATGATGGCATGCCGTCTTACTCTCTGATGATGGTGAACTGGTTGTTGTATTCTACCTTTATAATGGTGCTCGCTTTCATTTCGGTAACATTCTCTTGTCTGATGTGTACAATATGATCTACACCGTTGACAATATAGGGGTTGATCATGCTGTAGGTGAGGGGTGCTGCCATGCCTGAGATGTTTGCCGAGGTGGAGACGATTGGGCGCCCCAGGGCGGTGATGAGCTCTTCACAAAAGGGGTTTTTCACCACCCTGATGCCAATGGTTCCATCCTCAGCAACCAGGTTGTCGGGCAACCCCTTTGCTTCCGGATACACAATGGTAAGGGGTCTGTTGACGGAGGCGATCAGGTCGGGCACCACGTCCGGAATTTTCACCACATAGCGCGAGACCTCTTCAATTGAGGCAGCCAGAATAATCAGGTTTTTCCTTTCAAATCGTTGCTTCAGGGTGTATATTTTTGTGATGGCCTTTTTGTTCAGCGCATCACAACCGATGCCCCAGATGGTATCGGATGGATAAAGGATGGTGCCACCCCTTTTTAATACTTTAACGGCTTCTTGTATTGCTTGTTGGTTCATATTGATGATTGGGGTAATGATGCGATTAGGTGCTTGGTTTGAATGAATCGTGCACAATGGAAATGTTTTTCGGGGCAGGCACGCTTACCATGAATTCCGCAAGGCCTGCAAGGGAGGGGCCGGGGTGTCTCCACCACGAAGGAGTGGTCTGAGAGTGGTCCAAACCCAAAGGCAGGGACAGTAGAGCAGAAGATGGCCGTAACCGGCGCATTGGTCGCCGATGCAAGGTGCAACGGCGCGGAATCGTTGGTGTAGTTCATCACGGCATGCTTCATTAATGCGGCTGTTTCCATCAGGGTGTGTTTACCTGTAAGATCGATAACAGCGGGATGGGTGGTTTTGTTGCAGAGCCTCTCTGCAAGTGGCTTGTCGCTCTTGCTTCCGATCACATAACATGTGTAGTGCTGTGGTATGTTGTCCATTAGATCAATCCATTGTTCTTCAGGGTACTGCTTGGTAAACCATAATGATGCCGGGGCAATACAGAGGTAGGGTTGCCGTACTGAGCTCATCACTCTCTTAATAACAGATTCGGATAGATGTAACCTGGGCTTCCACGGTGGTGAAACACCCAGGTGCGCCAACAAACTGATATTACGGTCTGCTTCATGCACAGATGGGTTGTTGATCACATGTGTTAAACGGTAAGTAAACCAACGGCTTAAAGGGTTCTTGTCGAAGCCTGCTTTCACTTTTGCACCCGACAGAACGGCAATGAGCCCCCCTGAAAAAAAACGCTGCAAGGTGATCACCTGATCGTATTTCTCCTGTCTTACCCTCTGCATTAAACGAAAAAGGTTGCTGTACTTCCTGTTGCTTTTATCCCAGATGAGCACTTGCTGCAGGTATGGATGATCTTTGAAGAGAGGCTCCATCCCCTTCTTTACCAGCAGGTCAATCTGCACCCCTGGAAGGGTGTGGTGCAATGCCTCCACCATGGGTGTCATCAGCACCACATCACCAATTGAAGCTGTTTGTATCAGAAGTATCTTCATCCCCCATTGCCTAAACCGCCACGTTGTGTTCTCTCAGCACATCATTCAGCGAAGTTTTCAGATCAGTAGCGCTGTTTCTTTGTCCTATAATCAGGGCACATGGCACCTGGTAGTTGCCTGCGGGAAACGTTTTGGTAAAGCTTCCCGGGATCACCACTGACCCTGCAGGCACCCTGCCACGGTATACCACCTCCTGCTCCTTGGTGACATCCACTATGCGTGTTGAGCCGGTAATCACCACATTGGCACCAATCACTGCGCCCTTTTCGATCAAAGCTCCCTCTACAATAATTGACCGTGATCCGATAAAGCAGTTGTCTTCAATGATCACCGGGGCTGCCTGCAATGGTTCCAATACCCCACCGATGCCAACTCCACCACTGAGATGCACATTGTTGCCAATCTGCGCACACGATCCCACCGTGGCCCAGGTGTCAACCATGGTGCCCTCGCCAACACGAGCCCCTATGTTTACATACGAAGGCATCAAAATGGCACCCGGTGCAATGTAGGCTCCGTAACGAGCTACTGCATGCGGCACAACACGAATCCCCAACGAAGCATAGTCACGCTTTAAAGGAATCTTGTCGTGAAACTCCAATACCCCCGCTTCACAGGTCTCCATGCCACGTATCTTGAAATAGAGCAATATTGCCTGCTTCACCCATTCGTGTACAACCCAATTGCCTTCATCAACAGGCGAAGCAACACGCAACACACCGCCATCCAATTGCTCCATCACCTCCTCAACCAAACGTTTGTCTTCGTCCGTAACCTCCGGAGAAGCACCTGCATACAGCCCTCTTATCTTTTTTTCCAATTCATCCATACAAAAACCTTTCTGCCTTGTTAAACAGTGTGCGAAATTACACCAAAAATGGGTAACCACACAAGTGATCTTTTTTGTGTACATTTGAACCCCTACAAACCGAAATTATGACCCAACGAACAGAGCAGGATTTTTTAGGGCGATGTGAGCTGCCAACGGATGCCCTTTATGGTATTCACTCCTGGAGGGCTTCCCAGAATTTCCCTGACGACAGGCGTTTCGCCTCGCATTGGTACGAGGCAGTCGGACTGGTAAAGAAGGGGTGTTATCTCACCTACACCTCATTAAAAAGGGCTGTGGCTCAGCACCTGCCTCAGAGCAGCTTTTACCGTGAGATGATCAACGACGAATTGTTGGCTGCCCTCACTGCTGCAGCAGGTGAAGTGTCTGCCGGCGAGCATTTTGATCAGTTTATCGTACCCGCTGTCAATGGGGGTGCCGGTACCAGTATCAATATGAATGTCAATGAGATTATCGCCAATCGTGCACTTCAGATGGTGGGAGAGACACCCGGCACATACAGTGTGATTGATCCGTTTGACCATGCCAATATCTACCAGAGCACCAACGACGTAATTCCTACCGCGCTTAAGTTGGCGGCCATGTCCCGTTTCGAGGTATTGGAGCAGGCCATCAATGCGCTTCGTTTTGTGATAGAGGAGAAGGAGAGGCAATACCGCAATGTGGTTCGCACCGGATATACGCAGATGCAGGCGGCCGTGCCCAGCTCTTACGGGTTGTTGTTCAGCAACTATTCCGATGCTCTCTCACGCGACTGGTGGAGGGTCTCGCGCTGTCAGGAGCGTCTTAAAGTGGTGAACCTGGGTGGCAGCGCCATTGGCACTGGTATGGCAGTGCCACGCTATTTTATTATGGAGGTGGTGCAAACCCTGCGCGGACTGACAGGTCTGCCGCTCACCCGATCTGAAAATATGTCAGATACCACCAGCAACCTCGATTCATTGGTAGAGGTGCATGCCATCATAAAGGCATTGGCCGTGAACCTGGAGAAGATGTCGGGTGACATACGGCTGCTCTCGTCAGACCTCACCAGAGGGGAGGTGTCTATTCCGCAACGGCAGGTTGGAAGCTCCGTGATGCCAGGAAAGGTGAACCCCGTGATCGCAGAATACTCCATCAGTGTAGCCCATACTGTATATGCAAATGATATCCTCATCACCTCCTTGTCAGGCCAGGGGTGCCTTGACCTGAACCCTTACATCCCTGTGATCGGTGATGCGCTGCTCTCTTCACTGAACTTGCTGATAGGAGCTTGCAATACATTAAAATACAATATGATAGATGGAGTGGAAGTAAAAGAGGGTGTGGCTGTTGAAGCCCTGTATGCCAATCCTGCAGTGACCACCGCCCTGGTGCCCGCCGTAGGGTACAGCAAGGCTACAGAAGTGGCCAAGATGATGAAAACAAAAAGTGTCAACGTGTTTGAAGCGATCGATTCGATGCAGCTGATGCATGAGACCTCCGCTCAGAAGATACTGGCCCCCGATGAGCTGCTGAAGCTGGGGTTCTCCATTAAAGAATTATACCAAGATGCGTAAAGGAAAAGACAACAAACCCCATATAGGAATCTTTGGCCGACGTAACAACGGCAAGAGTTCTTTGATCAATTCGCTGGCCGGACAAGAGATTGCCATCGTGTCTGATCATGCCGGCACCACAACTGACCCGGTCAAAAAGTCGATGGAGATTGGGGGCATTGGTCCGGTGGTATTGATTGATACCGCGGGTATTGACGACGAAGGTGAGCTGGGGCGAAAGCGCATTGCAGCCACAATGAGCGTACTCAAGACGATTGATTTTGCACTGCTGGTGATCACCGACAACTGTTTCGAAGAGGCTGAACGTAAGCTGGTTGAAGGGTTTCGCGACAAGGAGGTGCCGTTTCTTGTGGTGCACAACAAAACAGACCTTGTTCCCATGAAACCCGCCCTGCGCAACACGCTGCGTGAGGAGGTGGGCCATGAGCCGGTGCCCTATTCTGTTGTAGAAGGAACTGATCCGGGTGCCGTGATCTCGGTGATGAAGAAGATGATCCCTGAATCGGCCTACAGAAGCAGGTCGTTGCTGGGCGATTTGCTCTCGTATGGTGATGTGGTGATGTTGATCACTCCGATCGACATCGAGGCGCCGGAGGGGCGCCTGATTTTACCCCAGGTGCAGGCTATACGCGATATTCTTGACAACGACTGCATCGTGGTGGTGGTGAAAGAGAGGGAGGCGGATACGTTTATCCGCAAGATGCACCCACGCCCCAAGCTGGCTATTACCGACAGCCAGGTGTTTTTAAAGGCCGATGCAACCATTCCGAAAGAGATACCCCTTACCAGCTTCAGTATTGTGCTGGCTCGACAAAAAGGGGATTTTGAGGCATACGTTAAAGGAACCCCTGCCATTGGACGGCTGAAAGATGGCGACAGGGTGCTGATGCTGGAATCGTGTACGCACCATGTTAGTTGTGACGACATCGGCAGGGTGAAAATCCCAAGGTGGTTGAGCAACTACACCGGTAAGCGCCTCACGTATGATGTGGTATCAGGCCTCACAGAGTTGCCCCGTGACATACGGGAGTATGCGTTGGTGGTGCAATGTGGTGGCTGTGTGTTGACGCGCAAGCAGGTAACAGGCAGGATTCGTCCGGCCATTGAAGCCGGAGTGCCGGTCACCAACTACGGAATGGCCATTGCCTGGGTGCAAGGGATCTTCCATAGAGCAGTGGCCCCGTTTACCCAACAAACAGAAACACCCGAAAGCTATCTCTGACGGGTGTTTCCTGCGGAAGTGTATCTCTTAATTATAGTGAATGCGGCTTACTTGGCAAAAGCAACTGCCCTCGTTTCCCTGATCACCGTGATCTTGATCTGACCTGGATAGGTCATCTCCTCCTGAATCTTCTTTGATAAATCCATGGAGATATTGGCGGCCTCTTCATCTGTGACCTTCTCGGCACCTACGATAACCCTGAGCTCGCGACCCGCCTGGATGGCGTAGGTCTTGATTACACCGGGATACTTCATAGCGATCTCTTCGAGTTGCTTCAGCCTGTTGATGTAGGCTTCCACCACTTCGCGGCGTGCGCCCGGACGGGCACCTGAAATGGCGTCACACACCTGTACAATGGGTGCCAGCAGTGTGGTCATCTCCACCTCTTCGTGGTGAGAACCGATGGCGTTACACACCTCCGGATGCTCCTTGAATTTCTCGGCCAACTTCATACCATGCAATGCATGTGGCAACTCCGGCTCGTTGTCGGGAACCTTGCCTATATCGTGTAACAAGCCGGCACGCTTCGCCAGCTTTGGGTTTAACCCAAGCTCCGATGCCATGGTAGCACACAAACGCGCCACCTCCTTGGAGTGCTGTAACAGATTCTGCCCGTATGAAGAACGGTACCGCATACGCCCCACCATCCTGATCAACTCATGGTGCATGTTGTGGATGCCCAGATCGATACAGGCACGCTTGCCCGCTTCGGCAATCTCCTGCTCAACCTGCTTGCGTGTCTTGGTGACAACCTCTTCAATACGTGCAGGGTGAATACGCCCGTCAGATACCAACTTGTGCAATGAGAGCCTGGCAATCTCACGACGCACAGGATCAAAACCCGATAAAATGATGGCCTCCGGGGTGTCATCTACGATGATCTCAATGCCGGTGGCCGCTTCCAGCGCCCTGATATTGCGCCCCTCACGACCAATCACCCGACCTTTGATCTCGTCATTCTCAATGTTGAAAACAGAGACTGAATTCTCAATGGCATGCTCCGTGGCAGTGCGCTGTATGGTCTCAATCACAACTTTCTTTGCCTCACGGTTGGCCGTCAGACGAGCCTCCTCCATGATGTCTTTGACCTGCATCGAAGCCTCCGACTGCGCCTCACCTTTCAAGGCCTCGATCAACTGATCCTTCGCCTCCTGTGCCGATAAACCCGAAATGGTTTCCAACTGTACAACCTGCTGCTTATGCGCCTTCTCTAAGTCAGCCTGACGCTTCTCAAGTACCTCTAACTGGTTTTTCAGGTTCTCACGTATCACAGCCACCTCTTTCTGCCGCTTGGCATGATCCTCCATCTTCTGGTTCAAGGTGTTCTCCCGCTGCTTTAACTTCGACTCCTGCTGCTGAAGCGCCATGTTCCGCTCATGAACTTTCTTGTCATGATCCGATTTCATCTGAAGAAACTTCTCCTTGGCCTGAAGAATACGATCCTTCTTCAGCATTTCCGCTTCATTGCGAG
Organism: Lentimicrobiaceae bacterium; assembly: GCA_007119395.1. Lineage (GTDB taxonomy): Bacteria > Bacteroidota > Bacteroidia > Bacteroidales > SKPS01 > SKPS01. The sequence goes on along the minus strand of SKPS01000287.1, from coordinate 5,402 downwards.
CGTCTTTCATGATTTGCCTGCTCTTCTTCAAAACAGCACGGCGCAATACAGTAGTGGTTGAAACAACCCCGGCAGCAATACCTATGACCGCTGCAATAATAATAAATAGTATATCCATAGCTTCCTCCTCAGTGTTTACTGATGGAGCAGGAGATAAAAAAAAACCCGCGGATAACCCAGAGGAGTCTTGATAAACCCCAAATTAACATCTTAGAGGTGCCTGTTCGCTTTGAAGTCCACTGTCCGTGAAATCACGAAACCATGCAAGCATGGTTGAGGCCTTTCATTGCAGAACGAGAGCCTGCCCCTAATTTTTATACTGTTGAGTTTATAAACTGTTTTGAGCTACCGCGGGTATATTTTTTCAAAGAACGCTTTGCCTGTCGCTATCAGCCAGTAATATGGCATGTAAAATGCTTGTCTGCCCCTCTATCCCTTCTGAAACCAATCCAATCTCTTCATCCTTTCTCAGCATATCCACCGTATGTTGCAACAATACCATTGCCATCAGATCTTGTGTGTCGCGTATGGTGTAGCGCACTGAGTACGAATCCAGTGAGGCCGCAATGCGGCCGGCTGCCTCCTCTATGATACCCCCCTCACTTGCATTCGTTTTTAAACTGTATGGCCTTCCGGCTATGTTGATTGTAACGGTTCTTGATTCCATTGGTTCTACTCAGGGTCAGACGACTGGTTCAATAACAACAGACACTCATCAACCTCCCGCATCATCTCGTTTATGATTTGCTTCGTTTTTGTTTGATTTGCCTGTCTATTTAACAACGTTTGACTTATATGATTTGTTTTGTTTTTGCTTTCTAATATTTCAATTTGCTCTTTTTGTTTGTTGATTGTTTCAACGAGTTCAAAGTATTCTTGCTGCAACTGTTCGTATTCGCGTTGTAGTTTCCGATACCGTTCAACCAGAGCGCCGGTCACTTCTTTCAGTCTGTCAAGCTTTTGAATCGATGATTCCATACCACCGGTTGTTCAGGTATCTCTTCGACAAAGATAGGCTAATTTTAACACGAATCGACCCATTGTTGAAAAAAAACTGACATTTTTTTTCCGTTTTCTCTCCTTCAGGCAGATATAGTAGAAAAGAGAAGATGAACGAAGCCTTTCTGTCGTATGTGTGGCTGTACCGGATGTATGCTACACAAGCTGTTTTGTCATGTGGTCGGGTGTTTAGTGTTGATTCGCCCGGTATGCTGAACCGCAATGGCGGTCCCGATTTCCTGAATGCCCGTATCCGAATTGATGGCACTTTGTGGGTTGGGCATGTGGAGATCCATGTGAAGTCGTCAGACTGGTACCTTCACCGCCATCACGATGACCGTGCATACGACACGGTGGTATTGCATGTGGTGTTTCATCATGATCGGGAGGTGACCTTTCCGGATGGCGGCACCCTGCCGGTTCTGGCGCTTGAAGGTTACCTGGATCCAAACCTCTACACCCGATACCTGCAGTGGATGGCCGACCCGGGTGATATTGCCTGTGCTGCACTGCTTCGTATGACAAACCTAACCATGCCTTCGCAATGGCTCATCGGATTGGGCGTGCAACGGATGATGCGCAAAAGCCGTGACCTGGGATACCTGATGGATCGCCTCTCATCCGACTGGCAACAAATGTGCTACGTGTCAATGTGCCGCAGCTTTGGTAACAAAGTAAATGATGATGTGTTTGAAATGCTTGCACTGAAAACACCCTATCGACTTGTACACAAATACTCCAACGACCCGCTGATGTTGGAGGCGCTGCTCTTTGGACAGTCAGGGCTGCTGGAACTGCACGCCCAAGAAACAGAAAACGCCTATGTGAACGCTTTGGCCGATGCCTGGTCACACATCAGGTACCAACATGCCATGGACCCCATTCCACCCCACCTGTGGCGCTTCCTGAGAACACGACCCGCTAACTTCCCGCCCATACGTATCGCTCAACTCGCCTGCGTATTGCAACGCTTTATCCATGTCAATCTGCTCGATGAACAGGAACTCAACAACTGGCACCAACAGCTTCCCCAACTTGAAATCACCTCTTACTGGCAAGAACATTTTCACTTTGGCAGAACCGGTAAAAGGCTGCCACAAAAGATTGGCACCGAAACAGCCGACAGGATCCTGATCAATGGCATCATCCCTCCACTACTGCGGTATGGAGAGATCTACAAACAACACGACTTTATCAGCAACCTGGTCGACAGGCTGGCAGAAATGCCGGCAGAAAACAACCGCATCATCCGCCAGTGGAAGCAGCTCAACATCCATCCGGGCTCTGCCCTCGAATCTCAAGGCGCCGCAGAACTATACAACGAATACTGCAGAGTGCGCAGATGCCTTGAGTGTCGCTTCGGCCAGGAGGTGCTGAAAACAGGTTGCCAGCCAGCCAATCATCAACAGACACTGTTGTGTGAATAAGCTGTCGACAACGTTTTTATTCACCGCGGATTAGAATGAGTTAGACAGATTTCTGATGGGAAGATGACGTTGCTCATTGTTCATAAATCGTTCCGGGCCGATAGGTAGTGGGTGATTTTTTTTGAGGATAGTTGATGTTATCCCCGGCAGATTCATTGATATCTCATTTTTTTTTTTTTTTTTTGCTCTTTCAAAATCACGGAGGACACATGAGTCGAACTGTACATTTTCTATTATCGTTTTTATTGTCAGTGTTTTTACTTGTTCCTGCAGCTACTTTTGGGTCATCAGGTGGTGTAACAGACCCGGAAGGGTCCCTTAGGGAGCGCAACATCAGTGATCGTATCAACGACAGGTTTGAGCCTGTGGTGGGTAAGATGGAGGGTTTTCTGTTTTACGATCCGCTGAAGGCGATGAATCTGTATGATCCTGAAGTGCGCAACGAGCAGGGGGAGGTGGTTGCAGAGAACCATATTCCGATCATTATTGTTTGGTTGATTTTTGGTGCCATTTTCTGCACTCTCTTTATGCGTTTTGTCAATGTGCGTGGGTTTATCCATGCCTTGGCACTGGTTCGGGGGAAGTATTCTGATCCGAATGATGAAGGGGAGGTGAGTCACTTTCAGGCACTGGCGACAGCCTTATCGGGTACGGTTGGACTGGGTAACATAGCCGGTGTAGCCGTGGCCATCGCCATCGGTGGGCCTGGTGCTACGCTGTGGATGATCATTGCCGGCTTTTTCGGTATGTCATCGAAATTTGTGGAGTGTACCCTGGGTGTGAAGTATCGTTCGATCGACCGCCATGGAGAGGTGTCAGGTGGCCCGATGTATTACCTGAGCCGCGGCTTTGCCAATAAAGGGAAGTTTATGGCAGGCTTCGGGAAAGTGCTGGCTGCCCTGTTTGCAGTGTGTGTGATTGGTGGCTCCTTCGGTGGGGGGAATATGTTCCAGGCAAACCAGGCTTTCTCGCAGGTGTCTAACTTCGTACCTGTACTGGAAGGCAACGGGTTCTGGTTTGGCCTCGTGATCGCCATTCTGGTCGGGATTGTTATCATTGGAGGTATTCGCTCCATCGCCAATGTGACCGACAAGCTGGTCCCTCTGATGGCTTTGGTATATGTTGGCGTGGCACTGATCGTGATCATGGTGAACTACCACGCTGTTCCCTCTGCTTTCAGTGAAATATGGTACGGTGCCGTGAGCCCCGATGCGCTGAAAGGTGGACTGATCGGTGTACTTATTATGGGGTTCCGCAGAGCCGCCTTCTCCAATGAAGCCGGAATCGGATCCGCCGCCATCGCCCACTCCGCCGTGAAAACAAAAGAACCAATCACCGAAGGGCTCGTCTCGCTGCTCGAACCCTTTATCGATACTGTGGTGATCTGTACCATGACCGCCTTGGTAATTATTATTACAGGTCAACACCAAGCCTTCACCGGTGACGCCTCAACAGCAGGCGGTGTGCAAATGACCTCCTCAGCCTTTGAACACACCATCTCCTGGTTCCCATACGTGCTTACTATCGCCGTGCTGATGTTCGCATTCTCTACCATGATCTCCTGGTCATACTACGGTCTCAAAGGATTCGATTACATCTTCGGAGGCTTCTGCAAAAGATGCTTCGGCTCGAAAAAATATGCTAAATACGCCTATCAACTTATCTTCCTGTCATTTATAATCGTTGGGTCATCTTCCACCATGACCGCGGTGATCGACTTTTCAGATATGATGATATTTGCCATGGCTTTTCCCAATATCATCGGACTGATCGTGCTGGCACCCGAGGTGCGGCGAGATCTGCGCTCCTATTTTGCCCGTGTGAAATCAGGTGAGATAAAAAAGTTCAAGTAAAACATCCGTTTTCCCTCCTCCCGGCAAATATACTAGTGTCTGGGTGATTTAGCGGAGGGAACCAAATGGAGCAATGGAAAGACTTGCTGGCTTTCAATCGTAATGAACGGCGTGGTGCATGGCTGCTGCTCACGTTGCTGCTGCTGTCGACCGGCCTTCGCATGGTGTTGCAACAGCGGATGCCCAACCGTCAACACGCATTACATATTGAGCACATCCTTGCCGATACTACGCTGGCGCCCGGTTCATGGCAAAGAGAAGGTGTTGCAGGCAGATCGCAGCAAAGGCCTTCCACCCGCACTGATTCGCTGTTTTTCTTTGACCCGAACACCATCGATGCCGCCACCTGGCAACTGCTGGGACTGTCGGAGCGGCAAGCTGCCGCAATCACATCCTATGTGCAGCGAGGAGGTCGGTTCAGAACAAAGGAGGACCTGCAGCGTAGCTTTGTGATCTCAGATCGGTTCTATGCCAAAGTAGCTCCCTGGGTGCAGATCGTTCCACAGGAGGAGGTAACGCGACCGGGTCAATACACCTCTTCATCAACAAAAACAAGACATCATACACAACAAGAGCGCCGGATGGTTTGTCTCAACCAGGCTGACACCGCACAGCTGCGACAACTTCGCGGGGTAGGGGTGGTGCTCGCCGAAAGAATCGTCAACTACAGGAATGCGCTCGGTGGCTTTCATCACCCCGAACAGATCTCCGAAGTGTTTGGGGTGAGAGACGAGGTGGTGCAGAATAACCTCCACATGATCACCCTCAACAGCACGCCACTCCGCACCATTAATATCAACACGTTATCGGCTGATCAACTCCGGCAGCACCCATATATCAATCAACGCCTCGCATACCTGATCACCGAGATCCGCTCTCAATACCCCATCACATCAGAAGCGGAGCTTCGGCGCCATCTGCCACCCGGAACAGAAATCAACCCGCACATTTGGCAGTACCTCGAATATTAAAGAGCTGAAAGCACACCTCTACGAGATCTATCAAGGCAGTTTCTTTTTTTGAGGTGCTGAAATAAATTGTGTGCTTTTTCTGATGATATGGTCGAGGACCGACAATTTTGGTAAAATATAAAAAGCTATTACAGAGCCATATAATGGTCTTT
>SKPS01000071.1 GCA_007119395.1 Lentimicrobiaceae bacterium | reverse complement strand
TCAGTACTGGTAAGGCTTCCCTGCTGTGGCATGTTGTAGTTACAGGGGTGCTGGGGATCAATGCTGATAAAGGCTGTTTGCACCAGGGTATCCACTCCGCAGGAGCCACCATCTACGATCAGGGTTACGGTGTAATCTCCGGGTGAGGTATAGGTAACGGTGGGATTATGGTCGGTACTGGTTTGCCCGTTGCCAAAGTCCCAGTGGTAACTGATACCGTTGTTGCTCAGATTGGAGAAGCTGACGAGGGCCGGTGCGGCGCAAAACTCAGTTTGGGGAGCCGTAAAATCGCTGATTACTCCGGGTACGTAAGGATCACCCACTCCGATGGCATACATGGCATCCGTAGTGGCTTCCACTTCAGGGGAACAGGGACCGAACAGATCAATGGCAGACTGAATGGCATAGTACCGTGCATCAATGTACTCACTGGTATTGGTGAGGTAAACCGTCAGCATCCTGTAAGCAATGGTACCCGCACTGTCGATGGTGATGCCGGAAACGGAATAGGAATCATTGTTGTCGTTGACACCGGTTTTACCCACAGAGAGGATATAATACCAATGCGCCAAAGGGCCATTGTTGGTATGCACACCACCGTTGTTGGCAGTACCGGTATACCAATTGGTTCCCAGGTAGGTATCGGGTAAGCCTCTTGATTTGGGGTTAGACATTGACCTGATAATGATGCCAATATCCTCTCCTACTGTCCAATTAGCTGAAGCTGGTTTGGCAAACCATTCAATGGATGTTCCAAAGATATCACTAAACCCTTCGTTTAATGCACCCGGCTCGTCTTGGTACACCAGCTGGGCTGTCATGGCGGTGAGACCATGGGTCACCTCATGCCCAACGATATCCAAAGCCGCCATCGGCCCGATGTTGCTTCCGTTGCCATCGCCATAGGTCATACGCTGACCATCCCAGAAAGCATTGGCGTAGTTGTTGCCGTAATGGACGAAGCTACGCAGCTTGAAGCCATTGTTATCGAGGCTGTTGCGGTTATGTCTCTCAAAGAAATAATCATATGTGACCTCGGTACCCCAATGGGCATCCGTGGCTATCTCATCCATGTTCGCATTGAAGTTGTCCCAGTAATTGTCATTGTCAGTAAAATCAACCGCATTGCCATAGGTAGTGCCACGCTGCATATTGAAGGTTTCGATGCCGTTGCCTCGGCCCGATTGGCGCAACCGGTAATGGGTGCCGGTTGAATCGGTGGTGAAGGTTTGGGTTCCGCTGTACTTTGTTACCGCAGTACCAATCACATCGGTTTCGTGAATCAGGTTGTGCTCAAAAAGGATCTCTCCCGTTTGGGCATCAACAAAAACATCTGCACGATAGAGCGGCTCGTGCGCATAGATATTAAACACCCATGCATAGCGGTAGTCTTCATTTCTGTTCAGGCGATACAGTTTCAACCTGCCTTCCGGATAATAGGTTGCATCCGGGTCGTCGTAGAAGGTTTTGAGCATCGCCTCCTCTGCAGGTATCTGCCACTTGTAGTGTTCAGCATTCACATGGCTCAGGGCAGCCTGCAGTGCGCCCTCTTCAGACAGCGCCATTTGGTTCATAACAGTAAAATCCGACGGTGCATCACCATTAATGGAGTACATCATTCCATCGTTAAAATGGAGCACCAGCATCGCATCAAACAGAGGCACCTCATGGTATGCCAGCTTCACCCTACGGTGGCGGTCACCACGAAAATCAACCTCTTCATTAACGAAATGGAGGGTGAAATCGCTGCAGCGCCCGTAGGTTGAACGAATCCACGAGAGCACATTGGCCTCAGCCACTTCATGCCCTTCAGCCAAGCCTATGTAGGATGGGTAAGTCAGGTCATCCTTGATCCATACTTTTGATGCCCCGGGTACGATTTCCCAGGCATCCCTGCCAAAATACTCCTGTGAAAACATAGGAAACACAACCACCAGGAACAAAATGGCTAATAAAAACCTTTTGAAATCAATGCGCATCTGAAGTAGTATTAGTAACTATTTATAATACAAAAGTACTGCTTTTTTGTTTTATGAGGATAAAAAAAAGTGTGAGCATGGGCTTGAGAATCACCTCTTCACCATTAGCTACCGAAGCGATTGAGGTTGGTGGTAACGCTGAAGAAATTGGGAGCACCAGCCATGTGGTTACGGGTTCTGCTGAAGTCGAACTGGTATCGGCCGAGTTTGAGTCCGACCCCCCAAGAGAACCCAACCATACCCATTGTTGATTGTACTCCGGCCTCTTGTCGCAGGCGGTAGTTGTAACCCAGTCTGAGCCTGATTACCTCACCGGGTGCCAGCTCTACGCCACCCACCACATGGCGCATGGCCTTGTCGAGAAAGTCAACTGCTTTGGATGGCTCCTTCACCTCGCCGGTGATGGGGTCTGTGGTGGTTCTGGGGTTCAACGGATCATGATAGGTGAGATCCCACATGTGTAGTGTGTTTAGCAATAAATAGAATCTGAAAGGGGCGTGAGGGAGTTTGCGACTGATGCCACCAGCGATATCAAAAGGGAGGGATTCCCGCACATCGCCAAACCTGTCGAGCTGACGACCGGCGTTGCGTATGAGCAATGCGGCATCAAACAATTCCGATTCACTGGTGTAGTGACCTGACACATTCACCCCCAAAGCAAACGAGCTCCATACGTCGTAGCTTGAGAGGATCATTTGCAGGTCGGCACCCAGCCTGAACCCCGGATGCAACTCTCTGCCCCATCCCAACCCCAGGGCAATATCAGCAGCCGTAAATGTCCCTTGCTCCATACCGGCATCGTCGGTGCGCTGAAAGGTTCCGTAGTGCATAAACCTGATCGAGGCAAGATAACTACCAAACTGCTCGTGCGTACGCGAATAGGCAACGTTGCCACCAGTGATACCAGCGTAATGATCAAGAAAAGTGAAACCAATCTGACCATGCATCTCCTCGTTGATCAAAGCAGGATGATGCATCGCCAACAACGCATCATGGTCTTGCTGAGGCAGAAAGCTGCCCCCGATGGCCGCCACACGAGGTGACCCAGCCAACTCAAGAAACTGAAAAGAATGTTCACCACCACGCTGTGCCGAAACAGCAGAGAGAGATACAATCACCACCAACAACACCAAAGGAAATCGAGTCATGGCATAAATTTGAAAGAGTTAAAAACGCAAATATCAAACTTTTTATTGCACCCACTATGCCTGATGTTGTATTTTAAACAACCTCTTCCCAGGATTGTTCTTCAAATGAACATTTTCACAAACATCTTTGTATATATCTTTGCATCGGATCTGAAGATCCTTCAACAACACGAACAGTCAATGAAGCCATTAAGAAAACTGTTACTGGTCATTCCGTTCATCACCCTCTCTTTTCAATCATGTGGGCAACAGGGCGAGGTTAAGCATTTATCGGCCAAGGATTTCCAGCAACAGATAACAGACAGCACAGGTATACTTCTCGATGTACGCACCATTCAGGAGTTCAACAACGGGCACCTGGAAGGGGCTCAGCAGCTCAATTTTTATGATCGGAACTTCGGCGCAATGCTCCTGGAGCTACCCAAAGAGAAGCCCATCTTTTTATATTGCAATACTGGCTACCGGAGCGCTATCGCCGCTCGTTTCCTGGTGCAGCAAGGGTACACCAGGGTGTACAACATGCAACGTGGGATTATGGAGTGGAACATCAACCGTTTGCCTGTAGTTCGTGGAGCCGGAGAACCCACCAACCAGGAGAACCACTTTGATATCAATCAACTGGTCACCATCATAAACCACGACAGCCTTGTGTTTATCGATTTCTATGCACCATGGTGTGCCCCATGCCAAAGAATGATGCCACTGGTTGACTCACTGATTGAAGAATTCAGCGGTAGAGTTCACATCCTCAAAATCAATGCAGATGCAAGCCAGGAGCTGGTCAGAGAGATGCGTATTCCGGGTGTACCGTACTTCGTGCTCTTCCATAATGGAAATATCGCCTTTCACAAAGGGGGCATGATGACACGCAAAGAGATAGAAGCGCTTTTCAGCAAATACCTGAACCCGTAACTGTGACCCAAAAAGCGACATAAGTTTTCTTTTACTCATCTCATTTAAAAACCATTAACAAAATTTAAAGAGATATAGTTTTTTATGATGCAACATTGATAAATAAATTTACGTATATTTGTTGAGGAATAAACTAAAAGCAAAAAACTATGAGCAGAACACTTACAATGATGATGGTGCTGTTGTTTGCTGGCATGTTAGTTACCACTGGTTGCGAGAAGGATCCTGAGTTACCCAAGGTAACCACCGCAGGGGTGACTGAGGTCAAACAAACATCAGCCATAGCGGGAGGCAATGTAACCTCCGACGGCAATTCGCCGGTAACAGCCCGCGGCATTTGCTGGGGACTCACCCCCGAACCCACCCTTGACGGTCTGCACACCGTTGACGGTGCAGGTGAAGGGGAGTTCGTTTCAGAAATCACAGGCCTGGCACCCAACGTCACCTACTACGTGAGAGCCTATGCCACCAACAGTGTAGGCACCACCTACGGCAACGAAAGGCAATTCACCACTCCCTTGTAATGCCGGTTCAGATTGACTGACACAGCACACGATTACAACACTGTGCAAAAAGGGGTCCCGGAATACTTGATATTTCCGATGGATTCCTTTTTCTTTGCACATTCATTGACAATGGTCTAATGTAACACACCATTAAACCGGTGTATGCAACAAAGGTATTGGCAAAGAAACCCACAATGAATCCTCAAACGATACACTTTTAAAAATTAGCCGGGTATGACCAAACAAGTGTACGAGTTCTTGAATGATTTTTACAGCTCTATTGGCTTTTCTGATTTTCTGATTGAGTTTTTTATCAAGTTGATGTATTTCCTTGTGATTGCAGGGTTGGCTTGGGCTGCCGATTTTTTTGGGAAACAAGTCATCCACAGCATTGTTAAACGCATCGCCTTGCGAACCAAAACGGAATGGGACGATATTCTGGTTGAGCGGAAATTTTTCCGCAGGTTGGCCGGGTTGCTCCCTGCCATGGTGGTGGCATTCCTGTTCCCGATCCTGTTTGCTGATCACCCTTTCTGGGTCAACATTGTGATCAACCTTACCAATATCTACATGATTATTGTGGTAGTATTGGTAATCAACAGTTTTCTGAACACGGTAAACGACATCTACAAACGGTTTGATGTATCGAAAAACAAACCCATCAAGGGGTATTTACAGGTGATACAGATATTGGTGTACGTGTTCTCAATTGTGCTGGTAATCTCGGTGCTGATCAACAAAAACCCGCTTTATCTTCTGACAGGGCTTGGCGCATTTATGGCGATTCTGGTATTGGTTTTTAAAGACGCGATACAAGGTTTAGTGGCTGGGATGCAAATCTCATCTAACGATATGGTGCGTATTGGAGACTGGATTACGATGCAGCGTTATGGTGCCGATGGTGATGTGCTGGAGATCAATCTTGCCACGGTGAAGGTTCGTAATTTCGACAACACCATCGTGAGCATTCCCACCTACTCTATGATCACCGATTCGTTTCAAAACTGGCGTGGTATGCAGGAGTCAGGAGGACGGAGGTTTAAACGGGCACTCTATCTGGACATGAATTCAGCCCGCTTTGTAGACCAGGCGTTGTTAGACAAGTTGCGGAAGTTCAGGGTGATCAGCCAGTATATTGACGAACGTCAGGCAGAGATAGACCAATACAATTCAGCCGCTTCAGCCGGTGATTCCAGCCCTACACAGTATTATGGTCGCCGGCAGACCAACCTGGGTATCTTCAGAGCGTATGTGGATGCCTATCTGAGGAACCACCCGAAGGTGAACGAAAACATGTTGCTGATGGTTCGGCAGTTGCATCCTACCGAAAAAGGGATTCCTCTTGAGGTGTATGCTTTTACCAAAACAATAAACTGGGTTGAGTATGAGTCGGATCAGGCCGACATATTCGACCATCTGATCTCTGTGGTGCCTGAATTTGAGCTCCGTATATTCCAGGAGCCTAGTGGCCAGGATTTTTCAAAAGCTTTCCGCACTCAAGCTCCTTAAACGCTGTTCCCAGCATC
>SKPS01000285.1 GCA_007119395.1 Lentimicrobiaceae bacterium | reverse complement strand
CAAACTCCTTGTAGAGCCGCTCTTCAGCCTCTTTCACCAGGTTCTTTAACCGCAAAGGGTCCTTCTCGTTGTCGGGACGGGTGCGGTGGGTATTCATAATGATCGTTACACACCCTTCTCCCCTCTCATCCTTGATTCTCTTCAGTACTTCGTTCATACGATCTGCTTTTTAGTGAATGTTTTTCTATGTTGATTTTTTTTTTCTGATTCATGTTATCATTATAAAGGCCATACGATCATGATGAGTGGTACACTCACTGCCACAATAATTACCTCAAGCACGAGCCCCATTCGCCAGTAGTCACCGAAGGCATATCCTCCCGGGCCCATCACCAGTGTGTTTGACTGGTGCCCGATGGGTGTCAGGAAGGCACTTGAACCCCCAATCGCAACAGCCATCAGGAATGGGTCGATAGAACTGCCAGAGGCTTGGGCCACACTCATGGCAATGGGCGCCATCAACACTACAGTAGCTGCATTGTTGATGATATCTGAAAGGAACATGGTGATAACCATTATGATTCCAATCATGGCCCATCCCGGGAGTGTTTGACCAAACGACATGATCATGTTGGCAATCATCTCTGCGCCCCCTGACGTCTCCATTGCGATCCCTACCGGGATCATGGCCCCTAGCAACACAATCACCGGCCAGTCAACACTGCTGTACACGTTTTTTGGCGAAATGACACCGGTGAGCACCATGGCCACGGCTGCCAGTGGGAACGCCACCTGAACCGGAAACCATCCCCCTACCACCAAAATAATTGATGCAACAAAGATACCCAGTGCCAATGGTATTTTGGTAGTGTTTTTCAAGTTCAGCTCACGCCTGGCAAGAGGTAAACAGCCAAGCTCGGAGATCCGGTCACGCAAAGTATCTTCGTCCCCCTGAAGCAACAAGACATCACCCGCGCGAAATATCACACGGTCAAGACGCCTCAGAATCTTTTGCTCCTTCCTGGCTACTGCCAGCAGATTCAACCCGTAACGGCTTCGCATACGTAAACCCGAAGCCGTTTGACCCAGCAAGAGGGAATCAGCCATCACAATAGACTCCATCAAGGCAATCTGATCAGACCCTTTGGCACTCTTGTATAATAACTTGTCGCCCACAAGCGAAACCCCCGTCTCAGCAATCAAAGTCTTTAAATCCTCAGTGTCCGTCTCAAGAATCAGGATGTCACCCTCTTGCAAAACCTCTTGCCGACCGGGTATATGCATCCGGATGTTGTTGCGAACAATGCCCAGCAGTTGTACATCGGTGCCGTCGGTAACTTTTATGGAGCCAATCGTTTTACCAAGCACCTTTGAGTCTTTGGTTACCACCACTTCGGTGATGTAGTCTTCAATATCAAACAGTGCCAGATCCGATTTGCTGCTGGACCTTCTTGGAAGGAGCCTCCAACCAATCAGGGCAATGTAAATTACCCCGGCGCCTGCCAGCACCACTCCCACAGGGGCAAAGTCGAACATGCCAAACGCCTCACCCATGGCATCATGCCTGAAGGTGGCAATGATAATGTTGGGCGGCGTGCCGATCAATGTGGTCATTCCCCCCAACAGCGAGGCAAATGCAATCGGCATCAACACCAGCGAAGGGGGGTATCCGCTCTTTCGTGCCAGATGAATGGCAATCGGCATCATAATGGCCAAAGCACCCACATTGTTCATAAAAGCCGATGCCACCGCCACCAACGCCGAAAGGGTAAGTATCTGCAACGTGAGACTTCTGCCCACCTTCAACACATACTTACCAATCCAATCAATCAACCCCGACTGCTCCAACGCTTTGCCTATGATCAGTACCGCCGCCACCGTGATTACCGCCGGATGACCGAAGCCGCTGAAGGCACCCTCAGCATCCACAATACCTACAATAACCAAAAACAGCAGCCCGATAAGCGCCACAAAATCATGACGGATACGGCCGCTGGCAAACAGTATCAGTAAACAAAACAGCGTAATGAATACAACGATATGCTCCATGCACCGCGGATGTTTTTTGTTGCTGCAATATACAACAGAAACCCCCTACAACCACACATTGTTTAGCGTTTTTTAACTTTTTATTCCACCATGTAGACAACGCCTGCACATCATCCGCAGCGCACGTTAACGAGCTATGAACCATTTCGGTTGCTCACCGGATGGTTTGTTAACCAGCACCAAGCGTGTGGTAGTTTGCACACGGTGTAGGTGAAGCACCTGCGTTGTATGGGTGTATTTATTCTGTAAAATGCGCTACCTTTGACCACACGAAGCATTTGTTGTTGAACCATCATTAGAAAAGTATCACCAGAGAGATATGAGAGTTGCCATCATTGCTGATATCCATGAAGATTACCTGAGTTTAAAGAAGGCGGGTCGGTTGATTTCCAGGGCGGGCTGTGATACCATTGTGTGTTTGGGAGACATAGTGGGTTTCAGTGTTCCGTTTTACAGCTACTTCGACAGCCGCGATGCGAACGGCTGTGTGAGGTGGGTCAAGGATCACTGCCAATGGGTTGTGGCCGGAAACCACGATTTATATGCAGTTCGGAAGCTGCCGGAGTCTGATGTACGGGGCTTCGTGTACCCACCCGACTGGTACCGGCTCCCGTTCTCACAACGTGAAGCATTGTCGAAAGGGCAACTGTGGCTCTATGAAGACAACGAGCTGTCGGCTATGCTCGATAACGATTCCGCTGAATACTTAGCCGGATTGCCCGAAATGGTCATCGCAGAAATAGACGGCAGAAGATGTATGTTCTCACACTATATCTACCCCGATCTGTCAGGCTCAGCCAAAGAGTTCCTTACAGGATACGACGACCTGAAAGACCACCTCAGGTTTATGCAACAGCGCCATTGCACCCTCGGCTTCTCAGGCCATATTCACCCGGGTGGGCTCTTCCGCTTTACACAACCAACACCCGATGTGATACGCTTCAGCAAAATTACCCAAATCAACCCATTCGATTGGGTGGGTGTGCCACCCATATCGTGCTCGAAAAACAACAACGGGTTCCTCATCTGGGATACCGAACGGGGTGCCATTGAAGCAATACCTCTGCGCCGACGTTTTATCAGGGTCTGATTTGCCCATAAATACACAGGATAGCCATGAAAAGTGCCAAACTGAACAAAAGGGGTTTTTACGTTAACATTGTGTTGCCATCTGCTCTGGCCGTGTTACTGTTTATCGGAACCCTGTTCCTCATCGTAATACCGGCTTTTGAGAACGCCATGATGGACCGCAAGCGGGAGATGATTATGCAACTAACCCGAGCTGCAAACAGCATTCTCGACAAGTATCACAAAGATGAGAGCGAGGGGCTCTTCAGCCGCGAAGAAGCACAGTTAACAGCCATATCACGCTTACGCTATCTGCGTTACGGTGACGAAAACAAAGACTATTTCTGGATCATCACCACCGATGCTGTAATGGTGATGCACCCATATCGTCCTGATATGGAAGGAGATAACCTTGTTGACTATAAGGATCCCGGAGGTACCCGCCTTTTCCACGAGGCAAGCATAGTGGCCGGTGAACATGGCAGCGGATACATCAATTATTTATGGCAATGGAAAGACGACTCTACCCATATTGTACCTAAAGTCTCCTACGTGAAACACTTTGAACCGTGGAACTGGGTGATAGGAACCGGAATCTACATAGAAGATGTGAAACGCGAAATAGCCGGCCTGACCAGAACACTCACCTCCATCAGCGTGGCGATATCCCTCATCATCGCCTCTCTCCTCTTCTATACGGGAAGGCAGTCGTTCCAAATTGAGGGGAAACGCCTGAAAGCCGAAGAGGAACTGCACCATTCGCGTGAAAAATACAGATCACTCGTAGAAGCCTCAACCGAAGGACTCCTGATGTATATGGATGGAGAGATCTCTTTTGTGAACGCTGTATTTGAAAAAATGACCGGTCAAACGTCAACCGAAATCCTGCAGAAAAAAGTTGAAGAGATTATAGAGATACCCCGGGAGATTGCCGAAAACATCGATAACGATCAATACGACTTCAAACAGGTCACCTTGGAAAGCAAACTGATGGCTACCCACAGAGATGAGCCCGTTGATGTGGTGCTAAACATTGTTCCCATTGTTTTCTATGGCAAAAAGGCCTTGATATTTTCGCTCAAGGATGTCAGTTCCGATGTGCAGATCAAAGAGGAGTTGTTTTACAGCAGGGATAAATTCAAAACCTTGATGGACAAGCTGAATATGGGTCTGTTCCGTACATCTCTCGATTTAAAAGGGAAACTTCTCGAAATAAATGAAACAGGTTTGAAGATACTGGGCTTTAAATCCTTTGATGAGATGGCGGAAACTTACATCCTCGACATTTTTGATGACATAGAGGATAAAAAGACCTTCCGGAAGAATCTTCTTGCAAAGGGGTTTATCAAGAACCAGGTACTAAGGCTCAAACGGAAGAACGGTGACCCTGTATTGGTTTCCGTTTCATTGGTAGTGGTTTTCGACGATGGGAAGCCCCGGTACTGTGATGGTCTGATTGAAGATGTCTCCATGCGGAAGTCATTTGAACAAAAGGAGAGCACTATTAACACAGGGTTTACTTCTTTTGCTCAACTGTTGCATCAACCGGTAAACAATGTAGCCCAACCTGTATTGTTGTGTGACTACCACATGACGCTTTACGATGTGGCTTGCGCCATGACCGAAGAAAACAGGCAGTATGCGCTCATATCTGCCGGAGATGGGGAGGTGATAGGATATGTTACTGATGAGATTATGAGAGCCTCTCGTTGCAGTGGAAGCCATAAGACCGGTGATCCGAAAGTGTTTGAGGTTATGAATGCCCCGGTTGTTTCTTTTTCCTCTGATGATATGCTGCTGGAAGTATCCCGTGGCATGAAGAAGAAAAACACCCGCTATGCTGCCATTCGTAATGCTGAAGGAGCATATACAGGATATATTGCCAGTTCCGACCTGATTGTGGTTCAGAACTTTTTAACGCCGCAGCTCTATAACAACATAGATACATCCCGTTCAGTAGCTGACCTCAAACATATCAGGAAAGAGTATGTAGATGCCTTGGTTCCTCTTACAGAAATCAACACACACCCCTCCGTCATCTTCCGGAACCTTTCACTGTTGTCTGATGCATTGTCAACCAAGATTATTGAGCTGGCCGTCAAGGAACTTGGCACTCCCCCAGTCACTTTTGCCTTCATCAATATGGGTAGCGAAGGGAGAAAAGAGCAAACACTGAAGACCGACCAGGACAATGCCATTATATATGCTGATCCTGACCCTGAAATACGGGAGGAGGCAGAACAATATTTTGCACGGCTCGGGAAAAAAATATGTACACACCTTGACGAGGTGGGCTACCATTTCTGCAAAGGGGATGTTATGGCCATGAACCCGGCATGGTGTCAGCCTTTGTCAGTATGGAAGGATTATTTCAAAAAGTGGATCAACAACGGCAAAGCACAGGATTTGCTTGACCTTTGTATCTTTTTCGACTTCCGGTACGTTTATGGTGAGGAATCCCTTTCAACTGAACTGAGAGATCATGTGGCAGGACAATCCAGGAAAAATCCGGCATACCTCTATCACCTTGCCCAAAACACATTTAATCTTAAGCCACAGGTTGGGTTTTGGGGTAACATCCTCCTGGAAACGGCAGGTGCTCCTCCTGAAACCGTTGATATCAAAAGAGCCAATATGCCCATAGTGAATTTTGCGCGGATTTATTCACTGAAAAACAGCTTACCCAATTGTAACACCATCGAAAGACTCAACGCCCTGCGCGACAAAGGTGTGTTGCAGCCCGCAATTGCTGATGAAATCATACGGGCATTTGATTACCTCGCAACCCTGAGGCTTAAAAGACAGGCCTCTCTGATAAAAAATGAAGCCACACCTGACAACCTTATCAACACAAAAACCATTGGGGAGTTCGATCAAACAATCATCAAAAAGGTGCTGTCCATTATCAACAACATGCTGCTAAAACTAAGCCAGGACTTTAAGGGAACCGCGTAAACAGTCCCCTGCATGAATCTTTGTCTTTGTGGTTTTTCAGGATGAAAAAAAAAAAAATCGAAAAAAGAAAGAAAAAATTAAAATAATTCTTTTTT
>SKPS01000226.1 GCA_007119395.1 Lentimicrobiaceae bacterium | reverse complement strand
GACGATACGACTTTACGACGATACGACGACACGACGATGCGATTTTACGACGATACGACGATACGACGATGCGACTTTACGACGATACGACTTTACGACGATACGACGATGCGATTTTACGACGATACGACGATACGACGATACGACTTTACGACGATACGACTTTACGACGATACGACGATACGACGATACGACGATACGACGATACGACGATACGATGTAATGATTCGACGATCCAACAATTTAATAGAACGATGATGCCGCTGATTGTTTATGATTTGTTTGATGATTCAAGCTACCGACTCTCGACTAAAGTCCTCCGCGTCTCTGCGCCTCTGCGAGAAAAAAACGTGTCTGCGTTAAAAAAACCTGAGAAGCCCAGCTCTTAAACGCAAAGTACGCAAGGGAATTCGCAAAGAGAACGCAAAGAGATGCTTCTGAACAATTTCTCGATACCCATGTAAAGGTACTAAAGCCAAGGATACAAAAAAAGGAGTCCCATTTCAGAGACTCCTCTTGCGGTCCGGACGGGACTCGAACCCGCGACCCCGTGCGTGACAGGCACGTATTCTAACCAAACTGAACTACCGGACCATTTGTGTTAATGAACGCTTAATTGCGGATGCAAAAATACACCCTTTTTTTGATTCTGCAACAAGGGATACGCTTTTTTTTCATTTTTTCCGCCACTATTTCAATTTAGGGCCTGAGTAACACCAACCGGCCACTTTCCGTGCCACCGTTTGATGATGTCGTGGTGTAGTGATATAACCCCGGTGGCAGATGTGATACCGAGATGCGGGTCTTCGTAATAAATTGCTGCTTAACTACCTTCCGCATCGACCCGTCGTAGAGCTGAAACAACACCGGATCATGCGAATCCTCTTTCACTACAATGTGATCTCTTGCCGGATTGGGATAGACCCTGATCACGGAGAGGGTAGGGGAGTGGTGCTTTCCTGCCGGGACGGTTCCCCCGATTTGATAGGTTACGCTTGTATCGGCAGGCAACAGATCGAAAAACTGGTTCCCGGCCGTGGTGTCATCCATCAGGTGGTGTTTTAACCAGGGGATCAGATAGCGGTTGATGATGATATGCTGTTGCTCTCTGGTGATGGTGGGTGCCGGGCTGCACGACATTTCCCCGATGTTGCAGAAGACATTGGATTCTGCCATCAGGCAGTGGCTACCCCCTTCGATGCTGATATACACCTTGTTGTTGCCCGGTATGGCATTGTAGATGGGAATCTGGTGTGTTGCCGGAGGCGTAACGCAGTCGTTTGATCCTGCGATTACCAAAGCAGGCTGAGGAATATTGGCAGCAGCGGTGATCGCTGATGGCGTGGTTTCAGCCGCAGCCAATGTGGCAATGGCATTGATGGCAGGCTCGGATGCAGCAGCCAGATGGGCCGCCCCACCACCCATGCTATGACCCATCACCGCAGTGCGGTGGGCAAGGTGCCCGTAAAACAGCGAAGTGCTGTCAACATCCAGTATCGATACACTGCGCGACAGAAAGGCCAGGTCTTCACCAAAAACAGCATGCGACGGGGAAAATCCTCCCTCCGTGGTGGGTAACATCACCACAAAACCCTCTGGCACCAAAGCACGCCATATGTTCTCATACGCACCATACTCCATCAGGAAACCGTGCCCAAACACCACCACCGGAAACTTGCCGGAAGAAGCTGTGGAAACGGGAACATCCACACCAGCCTGATCAGCAGGATAGAACACCTCGAACCCCACCTCCCTGTTTTGTCGATCCGCATCATTCAGTATCAGCGAAGCCTCGCCAATTGAAAAGGGCTGTCCCTGTGCAGATGTTATGGTGAACACCCATGTCATCAACAGAAATAAAGCGTTCGATATGCGACGGAGGAACAGTGTGTTTGCCATCTTAACCCATCGTGTTAAGTTCATAGAGCTTACGATTTATCCGATGTAACCCGGCAGGTATTGATGCCAAAGATAGTATATAATCCACAAAAGCTTATGAGTGTTGAAAACAGGGCGATACCTGCCCCTATGATAAACAGTGTGGCCACCACACCTGTTACCACCTCGGTGATGACCAGTGCCGCCAGTACCAATGCGATGATTACACGCACCATCTTGTCTCTTTTGCCAACATTTCTTTTCATGATTGGGAGTATTAAAAACTTACTGATCACATAACACCCCGGTGATCGTTTTGTTCTGGTATTCAACAAATATTGAATCACCTCATCCGATGAGACTCGCTGCCCGTGCCTTAATCGGAAGGCTTATCTCAAAACGCAACAGTAAGTCAAACAGGAGCGAAATTGGCAGAATCTCTTTGAAAAAAAACCGGCACCCCATTCGAG
Organism: Lentimicrobiaceae bacterium; assembly: GCA_007119395.1. GTDB lineage: Bacteria > Bacteroidota > Bacteroidia > Bacteroidales > SKPS01 > SKPS01. The sequence continues at coordinate 3,766 of SKPS01000226.1, read as the reverse complement.
CGGGATGCCGGATTCTGTTCAGCACTGTGCCTGGATGCTTAATCGAGGCTGTGTATGATCAAACCACTTCTGAGTTTGGGTTCAAACCAGGTGGTTTTCGGGGGCATAATATTCCCTGTATCTGCGATGCGGATCAGTTGATCCATAGAGACCGGATAGAGAGCAAAAGCCAGGGCCATTTCGCCTGAATCAACGCGGCGTTTCAACTCTTCCAGTCCGCGGATACCACCAACAAAGTCGATCCGTTTCGACTTTCTCAGATCGGTGATATCAAGCAACGGCGTCAGCACCTGTTCAGAGAGGATGGTTACATCGAGGCAACCGATTGGGTCGCTGTCGTTGTAGGTGCCCGGCTTGGCTTTCAGAGAGTACCACTCACCTTCGAGGTACATGCTGAGGTTGTGCAGCTCAGCCGGCTTGTAAGGCTCTGTGCCTTTCTTCTCAACCACGAAAGCCTTCTCCAGCTTTTGCAAGAAATCGCCAGGAGTGTGACCATTCAGATCTGTGACCACCCTGTTGTAATCGATAATGGTGAGTTGATCGGCTGGGAAATGTACCGCCAGGAAAAAGTTGTACTCCTCTTCACCGGTGTGGTTGGGGTTTTGCTCTTTTCTCTCTTTGCCAACCAAAGCGGCAGCGGCTGTACGATGATGCCCGTCGGCAACGTAGGTAGCAGGAACTGATTCAAACAGCGTAATCAACCTTTCCTGGTCCATCGGGTCATCCACAACCCAGAAGTGGTGCCCAAAACCATCCTCAGACGTGAAATTGTAGATAGGATCTCCTTTTACAACCTCAGCAACGATCTGGTCTATCTCAGCAACACCGGGATAGGTGAAAAACACAGGCTCATAGTTCATGCCCGATACCCTAACGTGCATCTTGCGATCTTCCTCCTTGTCAGGACGCGTCAGCTCATGCTTTTTGATCCTGTCTTCAAAGTAATCTTCAATCCATGCACATGCCACCAAACCGTACTGGGTTTTTCCATTCATGGTTTGTGCATATACATACAGCATCTCCTCCTTGTCCTGGTATAACACCTCTTCGTCGATCATGCGCTGAAAATAGGCCTTCCCTGCTTCATACACAGGCATGCTGTATTCATCCACATCATCAGGAAGGTCAATCTCCGGTTTAATCACATGCAGAAACGACAAAGGGTTCCCTTCGGCTTCCTTTCGCGCTTCCTCTTTGTTCAAAACGTCATAAGGACGTGATGCAATTTGATTCGCCATTATGCTCACCGGCCGAATACCTTTGAATGACTTGATTTTTACCATAGCAATTCTGTTTTAGTTTTAGTTAATGAGTGATTCGATTAATTATTCAGACAGGTCGGAGTTACCGGTGTCCTCATCTGAGTCGCTGTGCCGGGAATCAGACCTTCTGGATCCCTTTTGAAGGGAAGTGATCAAAGCACCCAGCATTTTTGATATTTCAATCAACAGCTCTTTGTTTTCTGCTACTTTCTCTTCTGTCAGATAGTTCAGCTTGCAGGCAGTTGTGCCAAGTACCACGCATTCACGGGCCGCAGCACGCGCCTCTTTCAAGAGACCGATAAACTGTTGCTTGTTCCTGCCACTACCCTCAGCAATCGATACAGATATGTTGCAGGCTGCATCCAGATAACGCTTCGAAATCTCAGCAACGGGACCCTGCTCCGGAAAAAAACGAATTACATCGTATACCCATTCTACATAGGCCAATGATTTGTCGTAAATCCTCAGGTCTTCAAACCTGAAAAAACTGGCCACTCTTTCCTCTTCCATAGTTACTTTTTGTTTGTATTTGTTATTGTTGTGTTGTTCTTGAGTTGTTTTGATAAATCGAGGTGCTACATCATGACAATAAGGATTGATGTTGCGATCAGGTGCAATGACTGCACGAACCATGTCCCTGCCAGCCCTTCCGAATCCGGCAAGCTCTTTAACGGAACTTTTGGGATTTTCTTGTTACCGCTCTTTACCGTTTTCTTTTAACATGTTGTTAGGTACCGACTTAATCACCTGACCGATTAATTCCTTAGCGGTTTACCCGGTATGTTTCGTCTCCCTTTTCAAGGAAAGCGACGATCTGTTCTGCAGCGGCGATACCTGCATTGGTATTGGCTTCAGCAGTTTGCGCTCCCATCTTTTTCGGAGTGGCAAAGTAGCGACCGGGGTATTTTTCAACCAATGCATCGGCACAATCGGGTGCAATGTCTGTCAGGTAACGGAAATCGTCACGATCAGCAAAGACCTGTAACAGCTCCTCCTCGTGGATCACCTCTTTCCTGGCGGTGTTCACCAGGGTGGCACCTTTCGGCATCGAACCAAGTAGTTTCGCTCCGATCGATTGCTTGGTCTCTGCATTGGCAGGGATATTCAAAGAGATATATTGGCAGCGTGAGTAGAGGTCCTCTGCACTCTCAACCGGCGTCACACCATCAGCCTCCATCTTGGAGTTTTCCACATAAGGGTCAAAACCATACACCTTCATGCCAAACCCTTTGGCGATGCGTGCCGTGTTTTTTCCAACCCAACCGTATGCATGTATTCCAAGGGTCTTCTCTTTTAGCTCGGTTCCAGGCTTGCCGTTGAACTGTCCTCTGGCCTGAAATACCATCATGCCCAGTGCCAGCTCAGCCACTGCGTTGGAATTCTGCCCGGGTGTATTCATCACCACAACTCCTTTGGCAGTCGCTGCTGCCAAATCAACATTGTCGTAACCGGCACCGGCACGTACCACAATCTTCAGATCCGGGGCAGCCCCAATAACCTCCGCGTCTATTTTATCACTGCGGATAATGATGGCCTCGGCTGTTTTAACAGCCTCTAACAAGGCCGACTTCTCTGTGTAGTTCTCAAGCATGGTTGCCTGGTAACCCGATGCCTTAAAAACCTTTTGAATGCTCTCAACCGCAGCGGGAGCAAAAGGCTTCTCTGTTGCAATAAGTACTCTTTTCATGATTCTGTTGTTATCGTTCAGTTGTTGTTTAGATTCATTATCAAAGCCAAAGAGGGAGTGCCTGCATGGCCACAAAAGGGGTTCTGTGACGAACAGCAGACCCCCTCAGGCAAATCGTTGATTACCCTTTCATCTCAGCAAAGCGACGCATGCAGCCTACCAATGCTTCAACACTCTCGTAAGGGAGTGCATTGTACGTAGAAGCACGGAACCCGCCAACCGACCGGTGCCCGTTGATACCTATCATACCATGCTCCTTGGCATACTGCATAAACTCACCCTCCAGCTCGGTATAACCATCGTTCATTACAAATGTAATGTTCATCAGCGAACGATCCTCTTCCAATGGAACAGTGGCTTTGAAGAGCGGGTTGTTGTCGATCTCACCGTACAGCAAGGCTGCTTTCTTTTCGTTGAGCTTTTGCATCTCGGCAACACCCCCTTTGTTCTTTAACCATTTGAGGGTTTGAAGTGCCGCGAAAACAGGAAGAACAGGCGGAGTATTGAACATTGAATCCTTGTTGATGTGTGTCTGGTAATTCAGCATCGTGGGGATCTTACGGTCCACCTTGCCCAGAATGTCGTTCCTGATGATCACAAAGGTCACACCGGCCGGCGCCAGGTTCTTCTGCGCTCCACCATATATCATAGCATACTTGGAGACATCGATCGGACGACTGAAAATATCTGACGACATATCTGCTACCAACGGTACAGGAGAATCAATGTCATACTTGATCTCTGTGCCAAAAATGGTGTTGTTGGTGGTGATGTGGAAGTAGTCCGCATCTTTCGGAATCTCATAGTTCTTAGGAAT
>SKPS01000282.1 GCA_007119395.1 Lentimicrobiaceae bacterium | reverse complement strand
TTTTCATAAAATCAACCTATGGGTTTATTTTTGGCTTTCTTTTTGTGATGATTTTCTTATCTTTCATAATATCAGATGCATATATCATCCTCCACCGAACCATAAACAGCACCTCCTGGGTTAGCTTTTGGCCAAGCCTCTGCTCTATCTCGCTTAACAACTGATCTTTACGCTCATCAATCTCATCCTGTGCCTGAAACAGTGCATGTCGTTTTGCATTGCGCCTCTTCTCCATCTCTTTGATCTCCCGCTGGGCACTCACCTTGGCCTCCAAAGATAACATCTTCCGGGATTCTCCACGGCGCAATCTGATCTCGGCATCAAGATCCCTGATCTCCTTTTCAAGCCCCCCTTTCATGTCATCTGCCCACAGCTCAAGCTTGTCCATTTCCACATCAAAGAACTCCCGGTTTCGGGATCCGTTCACCTCGAGCACCTGCCGGCGGAGTGCATTGATCTGCTCCTCTGCTGTGGTCGCCATGGGTAGAGGCACTTCGGTCTCAGTGCCAACGGTGCCCGGCAGTGAAAAGAGCCTGGCAGCCGTTTCTGGTTCTATCACCTCGCCACCATCGGTAAAGCAGGCAGTAAGTAGGTAATCCTCCTCCTCAAAAGAGCTGATGCGCAAATGATCTACCCTGAGCCACCCTTTACTGCCCACATAAGGCTCCAGCAATGTGACCCTGGTAGGGGTGCCGCTGTAATCAAAGGTGATTTCAGTGGTGGGAGTGGATAGTCTCTTGCACGATTGCAGGATCTGCTGTGCCAATGGGTGCCCAATCCGGTAGATGTTGGTGTGGTTGGGTACCTCTATGGCAGATTTCTTCTCCCCTTCTGCCGGTTTTAACAGCATGTAGGGTCCGGAATGGATTTTCTGTGCCGGGAATGGGTTCTGCGTCAGGTGAAAGGTGAAGGCTCCGGTATCGAACCGGGCGTGACCCTGTAGAAAGAATTGTGTGGTTTTCCATAGCTTCTCCTCCAGGGCGTTCAGATAGGTGCGGGATATGGCATAATCGACCCGGAACTTTTCCCGTACCGCTTCATCAAAGTTCTCAAGCAATGTGGTGCGCACCTTCATGATCTTCTCCGAGATCTCCGGCTTAAGCTCTTCCCGCAGTTGGTCAAACGCATCCCTGATCTCTTCGTGGGTACGACATTCGTTGTAGATCTGGGCGATCCGTTTTTCGAAATCGACTCCGTTGCCAATCGCCCCCAGCACCTCGTCGCTGGCTCCGAACACCCCGTTGAACAACCTGAACTTCTCATCCAGGAGCTCATACACCCGCACATCGGCAGCATTACTCCTGTTGAGGAAATTGACCACCACCATATCCGATTTTTGCCCATAGCGGTGACAACGGCCTATGCGTTGTTCGATCCTTTGCGGGTTCCAGGGCAGATCATAATTCACCACCAGCGAACAGAACTGAAGGTTCACCCCTTCGGCAGCCGCTTCGGTGGCAATCATGATGGTGGCAGAATGTTTAAAATAGTCCACAATGGCAGCACGGGTGTCGGCGGTGGGCGACCCTGTAACCCGGTCACTCCCTTTGTGGTACGCCAGCCACGCTTTATAGATCTCTTTTGAACGGCTGTCGTTGTTGGAGCCGTTAAACAACACGATTCTGTCACGGTAACCATTCTGCTCCAGGGTATGCAAGAGGAACTCCTGCGTACGCCTTGACTCGGTAAATATCAACGCTTTGAGGTTAGCCCCAAGCTTTTCAAGCTGATCAAACGCGCGCTGAAGAGCGGTGAGCAGGTGTTCAGCTTTCGCATTCACCGTGATCGACCCGGCCAGCTCCCTGAACTGTTTCAAAAGAGCTATCTCCTGTTCAATTCCATTGATATCCTCAGCGGTGAGTTCCAGCACCCGTGGCTGATCCTCTTCATGCTCCTCCTCATCAACAACCCACTCATCTTCAATCTCATCGTAGGTCTCATAATCCTCTTCTAAAACCCGTATCGCGTTGGTTGTTCTGTTTTCGGAGCATCATCTCCAGACGTGCAATCATGGTTTCGAGTGTGCCGTAGATGGCAAAAGAGGATGAGGCGAGCAGCTTCCTCAAAATCAACGTCATCAGATTGCGCTGGCTGCTTGGAAGGGCATACAGCCTGGGGGTGCGCAGGTACTCCGACACCCATTCATACAAAAGGTGTTCTTCGTGGGTTGGGTAATACTCTTCGAGCATGGCGCGCCGTTCGGTGTAATTGACATACTCCAGCACCTGCCTTCGGAGTGTGCGCTGACACAGAGGCTGCAGCCGTCTGCGTAGGTCCATGTGATCGACATGGGTAAGGTGGTGTCCATACCTGCTTTTGAAGCTTTTCAGGTCGCCAAACACGTATTCATCAATGATGCTGACCAGCCCAAACAGCTCCAGCACAGAGTTCTGCAATGGTGTGGCGGTGAGGAGCACTTTTCTGTAAGGGAGCAGCGCCTTTTTGATGGCCTTTCCTGTCACGTTAGACGACTTATAGCCGTTACGGAGTCGGTGTGCTTCATCGATCACCGCCAGGTTCCACCGGGTAGCATTGAGGTAGGGCGCTTTCGTTTTGGCAAACTGGAAGGAGCATATCACGATGGTGTCATCGAGGTGGAACGGGTTGAGGTTACCCTCTTTGATGTATTGGTTGAACGATTTGGTTTCCAGGATCACGGAGGGGAGGAAGACTTTGTCTGACAGCTCCTGGTTCCACTGTTTTCTGAGGTTGGCGGGGCAGATAATCAGCAGGCGTCTTTTCCGTTCTGCCCAATGTTGCGACAGGATGATACCGGCTTCGATGGTTTTTCCCAGGCCCACCTCATCGGCCAGGATGGCGCCATTGGAGAGTGGCGACTTAAAGGCGAAGAGGGCAGCCTCCACCTGGTGGGGGTTCAGGTCCACCTGAGCATCCTGAAGCGAAGCTGTCAGCTTACCCAGATCATTCGACGGAAGCTGCCGGGTAAGCTCATAGGCGAAGTATTTGGCATGATAGGCTGTGATGTCGTGTTCCATGGTTCAAAGGGAAAGTTCAAAGGTAGGGGAAATTGGGGGAATAAAAAAAATAGCACCCACCCACTTCCTCCCAAAAACCTCAACACCCTCAACACCCTCAACTGCCTCAACTCTACAAAATGAGATGAAGTGTTTGCCGGCTCCGTGCGAGCCTATTATGTTTCATCCTACACAGAGAAACCCAGGCAGGAAAAATAGGGTAGCGTGGAGGGTTCGACAAAAATTTTGTCGAACCTATCAAAATATGTTGTGCTTTTGGGGAGGCAGTTCGTTAATGTAACAAGCTATTAAAAATCATATCACAAATCTCCCCACCATGAAAAGAACCCTGACCTTAATCTGTTTCTTACTAACTTCCGGCCTTTTTAATTTTATCATGGCACAAACATGGAACCCTTTGCTCCATCCGGCAGAGTTTGGTGGCGCAATGGGAATGCGAGCGACCCACAATAACAGTCGAATCACAACACTTCATGTTACAGACTTCGGCAACTACGGATATGGGATTACCCCATTATCGTGGGATGGTAATCAATGGCATCAGGGCACCACATCGGATCCAATGTCTTTGCTGGATCTGAAGGATATTTTGGTGACGGGCGACAGCTTGTGGGTTCTGGGCAGGGGGTTGTTATTGTACCACGCAAATCAGTGGTCATTTTTTGAAATTCCGGGACATTATCCTGCCGGTATTTCCTATGCGACCTCCTTGGATTGGTTCAACAACCAACTATATGTTGGCGGTGGCTTCTGCCCTAAGCTGCAAGATTCTACATGGTATCATCAGGATAGCCTGGTAGCGCTTATCTCTTTTGACGGAAACAACTGGTCAACGGTTAGCCGTTTTACAGGTTTTATCCGCAAAGTTGAAACCATTGGAGAAAGGCTCTATATGTGTGGTAACTTCACAGACACCCTCTCTGGCTTGTCAGCCGGTTTTGGTTACCTCGAAGGAACTACTTTTCATGTGATTGATGACTCACATGTTTATACCGATTTTGTCAAAACAGACCAGGGGTATTACCTGCGCATTTCAGACTTTTGTTTCATTTCACTAGAACCAATTGGGCGCATCTTTTTCCAAAGCCCTTCAGGGTTGCAAGAAATAACCACCGGTCAACACCTGTACACGTCCGTAATGACCATGATGTTATTTGATCAGAAGCTGGTTATTGCAGGTTGTTTCGAAGACACCGCTGCAGGGGGGCAAGTGTTTACGCATGTTGCGGCGCTTGATCATCACGGAAATCTTTACAGAATGGGGGATGGACTGAACGGCATGGTGAACGATCTGGCTGTTTTCAACAACACACTGGCTGCCGCCGGAGGGTTCACTTCCGGCAACAATCAACCACCATTTTTTACAGCCATCTGGAGCAGCCCTTTTATTGCTTTGGAAAAAGCTGTGGTGCCAATCGTCGGTGATCCCTATCCAAATCCTTCTGGCGGGATGATGCACATACCGGTATCGGGAGAGAGAAGCACCATTGAGGTTTACTCTCTTTCCGGGCGTCTGGTGCACCATGAGAAGGTTTCCGGCTTGAATGCAGCAACCTATCACATGATAGATCTGAGCAAATTGCCAGCAGGAATGTATATGATGGTCAGTTCAAATGACAGTACCCAAAAAGCATGGCGCGTTATGCTTACCCATTGATGAGGTTTGATGCCATGCCGCATCTAACTGTTTATCTGATATTTGAACAACATCCCAAACCCTCAACACCCTCAACTACCTCAACTACCTCAACATCCTCAACTACCTCAACATCCTCAACTACCTCAACTACCTCAACACCCTCAACATCCTCAACACCCTCAACATCCTCAACACCCTCAACTGCCTAAACTTCTAAAAAAGCCACGGATGCACGGATGGGTGCTCCGCTGCAGTGGCTTCTCTGCTGCTGCGGTTTTTTCACGCAGAGGCGCAGAGACGCGAAGGCAAGCACACCTCAACCTTAAACACGTTCATTTAAAAAACTCAACATCATAAACTCCCGAAACTCACTCAACATCCTCAACTCCCTAAACCACCTCAACTCCCTTCTAAACTCCGTACACTCAACCTTACCTTCTAAGCCACTCTTGCGGGTTCTGTTTGACTCTGCCGTGCCATAGTTCGAAGTGGAATTCGGTAACATCGTTGTTGGTGCGGATAATACCGATGGGTTCTCCGGTGGCGATCTGCTGCCCTTTTCTCACCGACACCGATTGCAATTTGGAGTAGAGGGTGAAGTACTCACCATGTTTGACCAGCACGGCATAGTAGGAAGGGAGTCGTATCACCTCGCTTACTTCCCCGTTGAACACAGAGCGTGCAGATGATCCTGCCGGAGTGATAAAGTCCATGCCATTGTTTTCTGTGTAGATATCGAATACAGGGTGTCTGGTTCGGCCGAACGTTCCTGAGATGGTTCCTTGTTCAACGGGCCATGGCAGTTTCCCTTTGTTGGCGGCAAAGGTGTTGGAGAGTCTGATCTCTGCTACTGATTCTTCCCTTGATTGCTGAGTGGTTTGGGCTTGTCGCTCTGCCGCTCTACGTATCTCCTCCTGGATAATGCGGGCTATACGGTCTTGCAGGGCAGACGCCTCCTGCTGCTGCTTTCTAATCTCTGCCACAATACGTTGCTCTTCACGCTGCAGCTTTGTTACCGCAGCACCTTTACGCTCTTTTTCGGTCGACAGCAAGCGGGTTTCGCGGTTGTGTTCAGCAATCAAACGCTCCTTCTCTGTTACCTGTTGGCGCAGATCCATGGCCACCACCATGATCTCCTGTCGTGTCTCCTTGAGCTGCTCATAGACTTTCCGGCGTCCTGTGGCAACCCTTTGCAGAAAGCGGGCCCTGTTCCAAGCCTGGTTAAGGCTTTCCGAAGCCAACAGAAACAGCAGCTTGTCGTCAGAGGCCCTGAGCTTATACGACAGGAAGATGGCTTTACCATACGCTGCGATAAGACGATCCATCTCCACCTCCAGTTTGGCAATGTGGCTTTCGTTGCGTGCCAACTCCCTGTTCAGGTATTGCATCTCAGCATTGATGGTCCCTATCAGCTCTCCCCTTTTGCCAATCTGACTGTTGAGCAGGTTGATCTCTGCTATAGAGAGTTCACGGCTTCGCTTGGTTTCATT
>SKPS01000085.1 GCA_007119395.1 Lentimicrobiaceae bacterium | reverse complement strand
TACAGGAGAAGTTTGGCACCTTGCGGGTTTCCGATACCGGCATCCGTGAGGCGACCATCGTGGGGCAGGCGATCGGCCTTGCCATGAGAGGGTTGCGACCCATTGCCGAGATCCAGTACTTCGACTACCTGCTCTACGCTCTACAAACACTCAGCGACGACCTGGCCACCTTGCGGTACCGCACCAAAGGGGGGCAAAAGGCACCTTTGATCATCAGCACACGCGGCCATCGACTTGAGGGGATCTGGCATTCAGGATCACCCCTCAGTATGGTGATCAACTCCCTGAGGGGGATCTATGTGCTCACACCGCGCAACATGACCCAGGCAGCAGGATTCTACAACACCATGCTCGCCTCCGACGATCCGGCACTCATCATTGAACCCCTCAACGGTTACCGATTGAGAGAACCCAAACCAAACAATATCGGACAGTTCAGAATTCCCATCGGGGTGCCCGAGGTGTTACATGAAGGAACAGATGTCACCATTGTAACCTACGGTTCATGTGTAGCCATCGCACAAAAGGCATTGGAGCATCTCAAGGCTTTCAACATCAGTGCAGAGTTGATCGATGTGCAGTCGTTGCTGCCGTTCGACCTTCCCCACACCATTGCCAAATCAATACAGAAAACCAACAAGGTGTTGTTCTTTGACGAAGATGTACCGGGAGGAGCCACCGCCTTTATGATGCAGAAAGTACTGGAGGAGCAGAAGGGGTGGCGCTGGCTGGATGCTGAACCCAGAACGCTTACTGCCAAAGAGCACAGAGCTGCCTACAGCACCGATGGCGACTACTTCTCGAATCCCAACGCCGAAGATGTATTTGATATGGTGTATAACATGATGAACGAACACAATCCTAAGAAATACCCCCGCATCTTCACCTATAAACTCAACAAAAACAAGTTCTGATCATGCCAATTGGCATTCATCAAGACGCAACCATCCTAAACGAAAAAAGGCTGCCCGATCGGGCAGCCTTTTTTAATATCTGAAGATATGGTTAGATTACTTCATCACAACCATTTTCTTAGTTGCTCTTTGGTTACCAGCGGTGAGGGTGTAGAAGTACACGCCATTGGTCAGGTTGCTGGCATCGATATCGAGTGTATGCATACCGGCTGCTTCAACGCCTCTGTTGATGCTCATCACCTTACGTCCTGTTTGATCGAAAAGATCGAAGGATACGTTGGTGGCATCGCTGAGGGTGTAGCGGATGGTGGTAGTGTTGCTGAATGGGTTGGGTTGGTTCTGGCTCAGGGTGAGAGTGGTCTCAGTTGGCCGCTCAACATTGGTCGGTTCAGCAGTAAGCTTATAGTAGAAGAAGTGGTTCTCGTAAGCGAAGGAGGCATTTGAGAAAGCCCACTCAGGAATCTGGAACTCGTACCAGGTGTTGTTAGGATCGGGATCCAAAGAGGTGGGGATTGTAATATGAGATTCGTTGTAATCGTTTTTGGTGTAGTTAGACCAGGTATCCTGACCGTTTTCTTCATAAGAGAGGAACACGAGTCTGTTTTTCTGAACGAGGGTGTCTAGATTGGGAGTCCAGGTGTAACCGGGGATAAACTTGGCTGAAACTGCGACAATACGGCCAGGCTGCACTTCGGGAAGATCAGAAGTGTTTACATAGGCGATCACAGAGCCATCGATCAGAGTATCATTGGCGAAAGCTTCTGTCATGGGGAACTTATAAGTTCTTTTGTCTGTTGCTTTAGACGAGAGGTCGTGCGCGTGAAATTCGTAGGCACCGAACCTGAGTGTATCAACGCCATAAGATTGAGATACGGCGGAGGTGGGTCCAAAGAAATAGATCGGAAGGTCACTGGGTACGTTGTTTGACCACACTTCGAATACGAGGGTATCCACAATGGTTGGGTCGGGATGGTTTCTCCAGTAATAGAACTGCATACCAACTGAATCAACGGTATAAGGCATATGCTGGTTGATATACATTTCACCGGGAGCGAAACTGGGGTCATTGAACCAGTCAGATTTCGGATCCAGTGTATTACCGAGCATATGAACCCAGGTGCCACCATATCCTGATGCATAGTTCACCAGAATGGTTGAGTCGGGGAACAGGTTATTCCACGCCAAACTACCAATACCACCCAGGATATCATCAATGGCAAATGCAAAGTTGTACCATCTTGATTCTGTGGTTTTGGCATTCAGCTGCCGCATGTTCTCTTTGTGGTACTTCATGTCGAAGTTGATCTGATCAGTAGATCTTCTGTCGGCAAAATCGCCTACAGGTGACTGTGCAAAAGTGACAGCAACAAAAGCCACCATCACAAACATACTAAGTAAGAATTTTTTCATCACTTTTTTAATTTATGGTTAAAACTTGGTTAATTCAATTCAGGTTGCGAATATACAACATTTTTTGCGTTTGCAACCCAAAAATCCCAAATTTTAATTTTTTTTTCCGGTGATATGAGTAATTGAAGTGCCTATGTGTACGACTCGATAGGTTCGCAAGCGCACACAAGGTTTCGGTCACCATAGGCATTGTCAACACGTCTGACAGGTGTAAAGTATTTATCAACTCCTGGAGTAATTACAGGGAATGCAGCAGTTTGGCGGCTATAAGGCAGGTTCCACTCATCAGCCGAGACCATTTCAAGTGTATGGGGAGAGTTCTTCAGCGGGTTGTTTTGCTTATCACATTTCTCCGTTTCCACAGCTTCAATCTCTTCTCTGATCTTTTTCATTGCCATAATAAACCGGTCGAGTTCACTGATGGGTTCGCTTTCAGTGGGCTCCACCATCAGGGTTCCATTCACCGGGAAAGCCACGGTGGGAGCATGGAAACCGTAATCCATCAGTCGTTTGGCCAGATCCACCACTTCAATATCGGCGCTTCGCTTAAAGCCTGTACAGTCGATAATAAACTCGTGGGCCACTCTCCCTTTTTCATTGGTATAGAGTATTGGGTAGTCCTCTTCGAGGGCTGATTTCAGGTAATTGGCTGAGAGGATGGCATAATCGGTTGCTTTTATGAGTCCATCTCTTCCAAGCAGTTTGATATATGCATAAGATATGGTAAGGATGAGGGCACTGCCGAATGGAGCAGCGGATACTGCCGGGATGCCTTTTTCACCACCGGTTTTCACCAGGGTGTGTTTCGGCAGGAACGGTGTAAGGTGTTTGGCCACGCCGATAGGACCAACGCCGGGGCCTCCCCCACCATGCGGAATGGCAAACGTTTTATGCAGGTTGAGGTGGCATACATCTGCTCCGATAATGGCAGGATTGGTGTATCCAACCTGCGCATTCATGTTGGCACCATCCATGTACACCTGTCCGCCATACTTGTGCACGATCGACGTGAGCTCAAGAATGGCCTCCTCGTAAACACCATGGGTTGATGGATAGGTTACCATAATGGCAGCCAGGTTCTCCTGGTGCTGCTCTGCTTTCTTCTTCAGATCATCCATGTCGATGTTCCCATTGTCATCACAGGCCACCACAACCACATCCATACCGGCCATAACAGCACTGGCAGGGTTGGTTCCGTGGGCAGATGATGGAATCAGACACACATTTCTCTGACCTTGCCCGATGCTTCGCAGGTACTCCATAATTACCAACAATCCGGTGTACTCTCCTGAGGCACCCGAATTGGGCATAAAAGAGATGGCATCAAAACCGGTGATAACACACAGGTCTTTTTCGAGTTGCTCAATCAGCTCGTGGTAGCCTGCTGCCTGTTCTGTCGGAACAAACGGATGGATGGCAGAGAACTCTGGCCAGCTTAAGGCAAACATCTCCGATGCGGCATTAAGTTTCATGGTGCAGGAGCCCAGGGGAATCATAGTGCGGTTGAGAGCCAGGTCACGGTTCTCAAGCAGCTTCATGTACCGCATCATTTCCGTTTCAGAATGATATGTGTTGAAAACGGGGTGAGTCAGGTACTCTGATGTTCGTGTAAACTCTTTGGGGAATGTGGAGATCTTAACACACTCTTCGGGCACGCAGACAAATGTATTAAACGTTTTACCGGCAGCAGTGGCCAGCACGTTGAGTATGTCGTTCACATCGTTCAGGTGTGTGGTTTCATCCAGGGAGACACCAATATGGCGGTCATCAATATAGCGCAGGTTGATTTTTTGTGCCAGGGCGGTCTTTTTCACCTTGTCGATTTCAACACCTTCAGGGGTAGCCAATTTCACGGTATCGAAGAAGGCGCTATTGGTTTGTTTAAAGCCGTATTTTTCAGCTTCTGCGGCCAACACTCCTGTAAGGATATTGATATGTCGGGCGATCCCTTTAAGTCCTTCGGGGCCGTGGTATGCAGCGTAGAAGCCGGCCATATTTGCCAGCAGTGCCTGTGCAGTACATATATTGGAGGTGGCACGCTCTCTTTTGATGTGCTGTTCACGGGTCTGGAGTGCCATACGGAGCGCACGGTTTCCGTCAACATCAACAGACACACCGATAATTCTGCCGGGTACGTGTCTTTTGTAGTCGTCACGTGTGGCGAAGTAGGCGGCATGCGGGCCACCGAAGCCCATCGGCACACCAAATCGCTGTGTGGTACCCACCACCACATCGGCGCCCCACTCACCCGGTGGAGTCAGCAGGGTAAGACTTAACAAGTCAGCGGCAGCACCCACTAATATATTGTGCTCCTTGGCTTTGCTTACCAACCCGCTGAAGTCGTTGATCTGACCATACTGATCAGGGTATTGCACAAAAGCACCAAACCAGCTCTCGTCAAAGGAGATCTCTGCAAAGTCACCAATGGTGACCTCAATACCCAGGGGCTTAGCGCGTGCCATCATCACATCTTGAGTATGGGGGAACACACCCTGGTCGATGAAAAACTTCACAGCATTGCCTTTCACTTTAGCGCGCGATCTGGCATTGTACGCCATAATCATCGCCTCGGCAGCGGCAGTGCCTTCGTCAAGCAACGAAGCATTCGCCAAAGGGAGGCCGGTGAGATCACACACCATGGTTTGAAAGTTGAGCAAAGCCTCAAGCCTGCCCTGGCTGATCTCAGCCTGATAAGGTGTATACGATGTATACCAACCCGGGTTCTCAAGCACATTGCGCACAATCACACCCGGTGTAATGGTGTTGTAGTAACCCATCCCGATATAGGTGCGGTACATGGCGTTCTTAGCTGCCAACCCCTTCATGTGGTTCAGCAGCTCATACTCGTTGATCCCGTCAGGTAGATCCATATCCTTCTTTAACCTGATAGACGATGGAATCGTTTCCGCAATCAATTGCTCCATACTCTCAGCCCCTGTTGTTGAAAGCATCTTCCTGGCATCAGCATCAGACGGGCCATTGTGCCTGTTCATGAAATTGTTGGTAATCATATTGTTCCTTTTGTTTGTTTTTTCTTACACGGCAAAAATAAAAAAAAAGCCGTCCTTTTTCATTTGTATAACCCGATTTTTAAGCCATTGTTCACCCAGTATGGTGTGATAACACATCCCATCCACTGATAACCAAATAACCAGCTCTTCTCTTGTTAAAAAACACACCCCTTGTTGGGCACTAAGAAAAAAACCGTTACTTTTGTACATTGTTAAAAAAGCGGCATCTAGCAGGTGCGGTTCGAGAGGTATTATCTTGATCTTACAGCAGTTTCCATGTCGAAAGTAGCACTGAATGTCATAGGGGTATCAAGTAGTCAGACGCAAAGCGGAGGATACGCTTTGATTCTGTCTGAGGAGGATGGTAAACGGAGGCTTCCGGTCATCATTGGCGTGTACGAGGCGCAGTCGATTGCCATCTTTCTTGAGCGGATGCGCCCACCCCGGCCACTCACCCATGATCTGTTCAAGACGTTTGCCCTGGCACACCAGATTGTTGTGAAAGAGGTGATCATCAGTAAATTCCAGGAAGGGGTCTTTTTTGCAGAGATCCACAGCATCGATGCACAGGGCAACATAGTGGTGACAGATGCTCGCACATCCGATGCGGTGGCCCTGGCGATTCGATTCAACTGTCCGATTTATACCACTGAAGAGATTCTTGTTCAAACCGGTATCACAATTGACCCTGAGAAAGAGGAAGAGAGTGATACAGAAACTGAAGGGTCTGTCGAGGAGGCAGAGCCGGAAAAGGGTCACGACCTTCGGTCTCTTGCGTTGTCGGAACTGGAGACAATGCTTGAAGAGGCTGTGGCTGCCGAAAACT
>SKPS01000248.1 GCA_007119395.1 Lentimicrobiaceae bacterium | reverse complement strand
GTGTGTATCTTTCTCAGATCTTTCGTACCATGCCGGATGTCACCTTTACCCAAACCAATCCATGGACAACCGATGCGGACCTGGATTCGTGGCAACACAGGAGCCAGTTGTATTTAACCACATTTGCCTACCGGTGGAGCCCCAGAGTGAACCTGCTTGAATACGATGATATGGCCTCATTGTCGATTTCAACACCTTTGCAGTTCGGATCTGCTTTGAACCTGACCGACATATGGGAAGAACCAATGAATTTGCAACTGATCGTTCCGGTATTGCTTCAGGCCAACTTCTTCAAGGGCAGCACCAAAGCCCGTCTCGACAGGTATGGGGGCACCATCGGGATAGGTTACCTTTCGGCGATGCATGCCCCCGGGATAACATTACTAGTTTCTTCTGAAAGAGACTTCCAGGTGAAGCGTCATGGGTTCTGGATATTGCAGCTACTATACCGGGGACCCTCAGGCGGCCATTTTTTTCAAAGAATCAGCGAGATTGAATACTGGATCGGAATCAACCCAAGGTCTATTGAAGATGGCAAAGGAGACCGCTCATTGCATAACTACTTTTTCTCAATAGGCATGCGATTCTAAATGCGTACAATGTTAGCGGCCTGAAAGCCCCCGTTGTTCTAATGGGCGTGTTGGTGCTTATTTTGTTTACGGAATTACTCATATATAGACTTTCATTTTACAGATTTATACAATTCAATATGAGCACATCGATTTTAAAAGTCATTTTTGCGCCAAAACGTATCCTGACGGTGGCTGTGTTTGCTTTGGTGCATGTTTTTTTATGCTGATGCACAGCATATGCCACTAATGCCGAAAGGGCCTGTTCCTGAGCAAATTCATCACCTCGCCATTGAGAAGCTGATTGAAACAGACCTCAAGGGGCTGGCGCGCGTGGAGAAGAAAGCACGGGGTGAGTTTGAAATGGGTGCCACCTTTTTCCTCGATTACATGTTGAAAAGCGGCCATCTGATCTATGGCACCCCTTATAACTGGTATCTGGATGCAGTGGTTGACAACCTGTTAAAGGACCACCCTGAGCTGGCCGAAGGAATTACGGTGTACATCCTTCGTTCATCAGATGTAAACGCTTTCATATTCAAAGATGGTGTGATACTGATCACTGCCGGGCTGCTGGCTTATCTCGAGAATGAGGCCCAACTGGCTTTTGTGATTGCCCATGAAGTGGCACATTATATTAAAGAGCATGCCTGGGAGTTTTATCTCGAAGGGTACAAAGTGTTGGTGAATGCAGCCCGACGTGCCAATATCAATTACCAGGATGAGGTGTTGCGAATGTTCAGGTATTCACAGGAGAACGAGCTTGAGGCGGACCTCATAGGTTACCAGAAGTTCTTCAGAAACAGTGGTTATGATGAGGGTGCGCTTGAGTCTCTCATGCTAATACTCCATCGAAGTGAACTACCTTACAAGAATGTTCCTTTTGACCCCGGCTTCCTGGGGGAAGGGTTGTTTGACCCAGACAACGAAGCGCTCTATGGAGAGTTGATCCCCTTTGACTATACGGAGATTGACCAGAAGCAAGAGTCTGCCGGGAAGCGAGAGTTGCGCACTCATCCCGATATGGACAAACGGATTGACGAGATCCGGCTTTTCATCGATTTAAGGAGTGATACATGCGAGCCATTAAAGCAGTTTATCGTTTCAGAGGAGCAATTCAGGGAGATGCAGCTCGCCATCAGGCACGAAATGAGCATCCTTTGTATCAATATAAAAAGGAGATATCAAAATGAGGATCTACCAACCGTTTATGCCAATGGTTATGATGGGTTTGTTGTGTACCCTGCTCTTCGTTCCGATGGAGTTGTTTGGGCAAAGACATGCAGGTCATAAAGGGAGATATTTTAGTATTGGCATCAATAACCTGGTCAACACTTTTCCGGCCAGTCCGCAAAATATTGCAAATGCATTGAGTCAGGGATTACCGGTTAGGCCAGAGGTGAACCCGGCGCTGGAGGTCGAAGTAGCTGCGTTCAGAAAAGTGGGTGTCGGGGTACATGCAGCACGTCGCTCCCTGGGTGTCCCATACCGACACGATGTCACATGGTTTTATCAACCTGATCCTGACAACAACAGTATCCCGGAAACGGTACCCGCGGGAGCTTTCCCCTATAAATGGAACCGAATCGGCATTGATCTGTTTTTCTATAGATACGGATATCAAGCCCCATACGGGAGATATATCAAGTTTTCACTCACCAGAAGCTCCCTGACCATCAACTCGCCACAAAATCACATGGCACCTTTTCAACGTGATTATGAACTGGTTGAAAAGCTTACATTTTATATGCCCTCCATTGGTTATGGAAGGAAAGTACTCATCCATGATAAAGTCTGGCTGGGTATTGGTGCTCAATATACCGCCGACATGGAGTTGATTAGGTATAGATTGGTCAACATTGCCTCCGAACGGGGAATTGGCAATCCAAACAAAGAACTGTTGTATGACAACTCAAACCAATTGGCATGGGGAAACTGGAACAGGGGTGTAAGCAATGACCCTGACCATGCCATCGATATGCGCCTTCTGGTGCATCAAATGATCCGTCTGAGCTTCACCATGAGTGTCGGTATTCTGTTATAAGAACATGGAATTTCCCTTTTTAGCATGATTGTAAACAGCCCATGATAAAACCCGTTAAGTCAATAGCCATGAAGTACACATTTGCCATTCCCGCCTTGATCGTGATGTTCAACCTGTTCATCACACACAATATATTTGCCCAAAAAACCGTGTTCGGCATTCCTCATTCACAGCTCGTGAACGGGAACAATTTTCGACAATTCTATTTTCTGGATGTTGGTTTTCTGACGGGTTCGGAAGTGTACCGGGGAATTCCGGATGCGGAATTCACGCAAACCAGACCTTATGTTACCAATGCAAACCTTGATGAATCAAAATACCAGGGTATTGGGTGGGGAGTGCTGGGGATGAGAATCAACCAACGAGTCAATATATTTGAGTATAACGACCTTGCCTCGCTCAGTGTGGTGCTCCCCATGCAGTTCACCTATGCGTTGCATGGCATCACCCTTTTTGCACCCATCACACTGCAAACCAATTTTTTCTGGCGAAGTACCAAAACAGAACTCGACAACTACGGATTCAACCTGGGCATTGGATATGGCAGAATCCGTTTGATTTTGGCAGATTCTGATGAAGTAGTTGATTCGTTTAACAAGAATATTGCAGGGGATAGATTCTTCCTTTTGAACGCAGGCCTGAGTTTCCGATCCCCTATCAATAATGAACCACGTAGAATTGATTATTGGATTGGTAGGAGACCCACTCTGATTAGCCACGCCGGAGACAACACTTATCTCTCAAACTTCTATTTTTCAATCGCCTACTCCACCAGGTTTTTCTTCCAGTAGACGTAATCCTTTGGTTCGATCTGAAAAGCCAATAATATCCATCATGGGAAAAACACCCGTTTTTCTGAGCTGATTAAAGGGTGTGTGTATTAACAGAAAGGAATCAACCTATTGTTTCTGATCAATCAATGTGCCTGTTAATCTCAATTGGTCAGAATCATTGTATATGTTATCTTTGCACTCTTTCTTTAAACAGAAATGAGATCAATATAATATACAAGTAATTCATGTTGTTATGAAAAAACTAGCGGTAGTAGCATTTGGTGGTAACGCCTTGTTGCGTGGTGATCAGAAGGGTACGATTGAGGAGCAGGAGCAGAATGTGTTTGAAACATGCACACAGGTGTATGAGTTGGTGAAGAGGGGGTATGACCTGGTACTGGGTCATGGAAACGGTCCCCAGGTGGGCAATGTGTTGCTGCAACACGAAGCTGGATATAATGTCTTTGGTGTACCCAAAATGCCCATCGATGTGTGTGTGGCCGAGACCCAGGGATCGATTGGTTATTTTATTGAGCAACAGATGAAAAATGTGTTGTTGAAAGAGGATATTGAAAAGG
The DNA here is from genome assembly GCA_007119395.1 of Lentimicrobiaceae bacterium. Lineage (GTDB taxonomy): Bacteria > Bacteroidota > Bacteroidia > Bacteroidales > SKPS01 > SKPS01. The sequence goes on along the minus strand of SKPS01000248.1, from coordinate 2,197 downwards.
ACATCCTTACCATCATTACTGAGGTGTTTGTTGACAAAGACGATCCGGCATTTCAGAACCCCATCAAGCCTGTGGGCCCTTTTTATGCCAAGGAGGAGAGCGACAAGCTGATTGCTGAGAACAAATGGGTTTTTCAGAAGGATCCGCGTGACCGCGGATACCGCCGGGTGGTTCCTTCCCCTACACCGGTACACATCAACAACGTAAAATCGATTGAACAACTGGCCCGGAGTGGTGCCATTGTGATTACCGTTGGCGGAGGTGGAATTCCTGTCTTCTGGAAAGAGGAGAAGCTCATCCAGGGTATTGATGCAGTGATCGACAAGGACCTTGCTTCAGCACTATTGGCTACCGAGATTCATGCTGATGAATTCTACATCCTCACGGATGTACCCAACGTTTGTCTCCATTTTAATACACCACAGGAGAAGCGACTGGAAGTGGTTACGGTTTCAGAAGCCAAGAAGTATCTGGCTGAAGGTCAGTTTACTGAAGGGAGCATGGCACCCAAGGTGCGGGCAGCCATCAATTTTGTGGAAAACGGCGGTAAAGAGACCATTATCACCGAAGCAACACAACTGAGCAACCCCAAAGCAGGCACACGTATCGTGGCCGGATAAGGGTGACTCTTGACTTATCGGAACACACCGAAGTATCAAAAACACCAAAAGGTCGAAATATCAATATACAACAATCATCAAACTAACACATAAAAGGAGGATTTATGGCATTTAACTTAAAAAACAGGCATTTTCTTAAGATGTTGGATTTCACTCCGGCAGAGATTATGTTTTTACTGGAATTGTCGAAAGACTTAAAGAAGGCAAAATATGGCGGTTATGAGCAACGCAGGATGGAGGGCAAGAACATTGCCTTGATATTCGAGAAGGCTTCAACGCGTACGCGTTGTGCTTTTGAGGTGGCTGCTTTTGACCAGGGTGCTCATGTAACCTACATTGGCCCAACCGGATCGCAGATGGGTGCCAAAGAGTCTATGAAAGACACTGCGCGTGTTCTTGGCCGGATGTATGACGGCATCGAGTACCGTGGTTATGGACAGGACATTGTGGAAGAGCTGGCAGCCTATGCAGGCGTACCGGTGTGGAATGGCTTAACCAATGAGTTCCATCCAACACAGATTCTGGCTGACTTTCTCACCATGATGGAGCATTGCGACAAGCCTCTGCACCAGATTAAGTTTGCCTACCTGGGTGACGCCAGAAACAACATGGGCAACTCATTGATGGTAGGTGCTGCCAAAATGGGAATGGATTTTCGTGCAGCTGCTCCTGCAGAGGTGCAACCCGCCGAGGAGTTAACAGGCATTTGTAAAGAGATTGCGAAAGAGACCGGAGCAAAGATCACCATCACCGACAACGTGGCACAGGCGGTGAAAGATGTTGACTTTATCTACACCGACGTGTGGGTCTCAATGGGAGAAGCTGATGAAGTGTGGGCAAAACGTATTGAATTGTTGAAGCCTTACCAGGTGAACAAAAGAACCATGGAGCTGACCGGCAACCCACGTTGTAAATTCCTGCACTGTCTGCCCGCATTCCACAACCGTGAAACCACTATCGGTGAAGAGATCTACAAAAAGTATGGTCTTAACGGCATGGAAGTAACCGACGATGTGTTTGAATCACCCGCTTCTGTGGTCTGGGATCAGGCTGAAAACAGAATGCATACCATTAAAGCGGTGATGGTGGCCAGCATCGGAGCCTGATCTGAGGTAACAACACGATCATCACTCACTGCCCAGCAGCGCTGTAAGTCGCTCACGGGTCAGTAATGAAACCAGCGGATTGTTCACACCCACAACGGTGTCGGCAATCCGCTTTTTCTCACGCTGCAATTGCATAATCTTCTCCTCTACACTGCCCAGTGTAATGTACTTGTACACAAACACCGGCTTATCCTGCCCGATCCGATGCACCCGGTCGGTTCCCTGTTGCTGCGAAGCCGGATTCCACCAGGGATCCAGGATCAATACGTAATCAGCCTCCGTTAAGTTTAATCCGTAACCACCCTTTTTTAAAGTCATCAACATAACCTTTACCGAACGGTCATCCTTAAAGCGTTCAATCACCTCCTCTGTGTTACGCGTGGCGCCCGTCAGAGATACATAGGGAATCAACTCCTTGTCCAACCAACCGGCAACATGATCCAGGTGCTTTCTGTAAGAGCTTATAACGAG
>SKPS01000283.1 GCA_007119395.1 Lentimicrobiaceae bacterium | reverse complement strand
TCCCTCGCCAACGGCGGGGGATCTTTTTTTATTCATACTTCTTCTTTGAGCAGCTGCCGTAAAGCCAGACTCTGATGAACCCCATACAAAGATTCCCCGGTATAATTAGTGGAGGATTTTTTTCTCAGATTGACTTCGAACCAAAAACCTTTAAAGTGATTTTCGGTTCCATCAGCACATTTGCACATCAGGACATTTGCACATCAGCACATCAGCACATTAACACATCAGCACATCAGCACATCAGCACATTAACACATCAGCACATCAGCACATTAACACATTTGCACATCAGCACATTAACAACATCAGTACATCAAACAGCGGAGCTTAAAGGGAAGCACCTTCTTAGCTTTGTGGTACGACGATGATGTCTCCGAATTGTTCAAAGAGAAGGTCAATAACAGCTGAGCGGTTTTCGATCTTTTTCGAAATGTGAGAAGGGAACTCCACCACCAGGCACAACTTGTCGTTGCGGAAATCAGTAAACGCTCTTACCTGTCCTGCTGGTCCTGCCTCTGCCGCAAGTCTGGTTAGCAAAACATCCATTCGGGCCGCCTTGTTATCGGGCATCTTTTTCAATGGTATTACAATTTGCTCTAAGATGGGATCCTTCCCCTTTTTGGCGATGCTTTTCTCAAGAAACAGCCGGTTGGGTACACGAACAAACTGCTCTCCCGTAACGGGTCAACGACATTAGCCTATTCGTAAAACACCCTGAGGTGTTTGTTGTTTAGCCGCTTGATGAGCCAGGCTTTGAGTTTAGCCTGTTCTTCTTCTGATAGATCTTGATTTGCAGAAACATACACCATTGGTGAGTTCAGCGGATCAGGCAGTGTGTCATGAAACAGCATGGCATCGGCAACGGCACACCCTTTTACCTGCGGGAAAAGGGCGTTTATTTCACCAAGCAGGGTTTGACCCATGGCACGCCTCTGATGAATGCTGTCGAGATGGGCTGCTGCCGACAAAAGCTCCATGTTCAGGCTGCTGATTTGGGTTTTGAGCGTAAAAACCTCATCGCTGTGATCATGGTATCCGGCAAATGTAAGTCCTTGCTGAATAATGATTTCAGGATTCTTTAGGTTAAAATCGTCTGCTTTCCGTACAATACTGGCATGCTGGCTCTCACTGAGTGCATGGCCTCCGAAGACAAGGTGAATCTTTCGGTTTTTTTCATCAAGTCGGTGGTCCAGCAGGTAGTTTCCTTCAAAGAAGCTGATATTGGAGATGTATTGTGTGGCGTTCAGTCTGAACTGTTCACGCTGGATCAGGTTGTAACCAAAGTAGATACTGGGGAGCAGCACGATGGTGATCACAACATAGATAATGCTGTTAATTCGTTTTTTTCGTCTCTCTTCAACGATTCTGCGGATAGGGAATTTCAGGAGTTGTGAGACCCATACGGCAGCGATGGCGATGAATATGCTGTTGATGGTGAAGAGGTAGATGGCTCCGAAGAAGAAGTTGGGTTGTCCGGTAGCGATTCCATACCCTGCCGTACAAAGTGGGGGCATGAGGGCGGTAGCAATGGCCACCCCGGGGATCACGTTCCCTTTCAGGCGACTGCTGATGGCTACGATGCCGGCAAAACCGCCAAATAGTGCAATGATCACATCGTAGATGGTGGGGCTCGTTCTGGCCAACAACTCTGAATGAGCCGTTGAAACCGGACTCAGGGCAAAATAGAACGTGGATGCAGCCAAACTGGCAATCACGGCAAAAGAGAAATTTTTTAGCGACTTCCTGAACAGCTCCAGGTCGTAGGTGGCAATACTGTAGCCCATCCCATTGATGGGGCCCATCAATGGAGAGATAAGCATCGCGCCAATTATTACCGCCGTAGAGTTCATGTTGAGACCCACCGAAGCAATGATGATGGCAAACATCAAAATCCAAAGATTCGTGCCCCGGAATATGATCCCCTTCCTGATCTCCTCATGAATCGAATCAAAGCTCTCCAACTCTGTGTTGAGATGGAAAAACCTGATTAAACGGCGCAAGCCACTGTGTTGTTCAACTTCAGACATTGTTCTTTTTTTTGCAAAACTCTATAAAATAAGCTCCTCTTTATGATGGGGTATTGTGTTTTTATCACCAACAGATCGTGAATAACCCGTTTGCCCCAAGTGGTTGCTTGCTCCCGAAAAAAAATCCAGGCATATGATGTTGTATACCTGGATCTCGTTGTTGTCAAATGGCTATTTCTGTTATAAATCAGCCGTTAGAACAGACCTTAAAGCGGAACTCCCGAACATCTTGTTCAGAGGGAATTACATATAGGTGTTAGCGGCTAACCACCCTGCCAATAATTCTGAAGACGGTGCTGGGGGTGTCGGGGTGGTTGTAGGTGATTGTTACGGTTCGACTTATGCTCTGGGGGTTGGGTGACAGTCTGAAGTTCACCTTCACCGTACCTGAGTCTCCGGGCAGAACGGGTTCACGTGGCCACTCGAGCACACGGGTGCCACAACAGGCCCTGACGCCCGAAATGAGAAGAGGCCCACCACCGGTATTGGTGAAGTGAATGTCAACCTTTGTGTCAGGCAGATCATCGGTATAGACCGTGCCAAAATCATACACCTGTTGCTCAAATGTCAACTGTGGATTTGCCTGTTGCATAAACCGTGTCGATGGGGTGAAAGAGGTCATAACCACCATCATCATCATCATTAAAGAGACTGAAAGAATAGTTTTCATGGTGTGATGTTTATTAATGTTTATTCTTGATTTGTCAATTGGTTTGATACTTTAGACTGAAAATACAACAACAAATATACCCTAATTGTCGTCAGAGGGTAGCCTCTTTACATTTATTTATGGCTTTTTTGATGTTGGTTAACAAAACGGGCCATTGGGATTGCCATCTGATGTGAAAGGCAGCATCAAGAATCATTGGCTACTTTCGAAGGGGGTTTTTTGCGGATTGAGTAGAGGTCAGTGCGTCGGTCGTTAAGGTTTTGCACGCTGCCAAACTTATTCAGTTCGCGCAGCAGGTCTGTATCTACATCTACTACCAGGATCATTTCGGTATTGGGCGTGGTTTCTGCTTTCACACCGTTAGAGGGGAATGCGAAGTCACAGGGTGTAAACACCATCGATTGGGCGTATTGAATACTCATGTTGTGTACTTTTGGGAGGTTTCCCACGCTGCCGGCAATGGCAACATAGCATTCGTTTTCGATGGCCCGTGCTTGTGCGCAGTGTCGCACCCTGGAGAATCCATTTTGTGTATCAGTAAGGAACGGCACAAACAGAATGTTCATTCCTTCATCGGCCAGAATTCGACTCAGCTCAGGGAACTCCGAGTCATAACAGATCAACACGCCCACCTTGCCGCAGTCGGTATCGAAGGTCTTTAGCTCAGAGCCCCCCTTCAATCCCCATACTCTCACCTCGTCAGGTGTCACATGCAGTTTCTCATATCTGTCAATGTGTCCGTTTCTGTGACAAAGGTATCCTGCATTGTAGAGGTTTTCGTCGATGAGTTCAGGCATACTGCCTGTGATGATGTTGATATTGTATGAGAGAGCATATTCGGCGAACCTTTTCACAGTCTCTTCGGTATATTCAGCGAGCACCCTAATGGCATCGGCTTCGCCCAGGTGGTTGTATTTTGCCATGAGTGGTGCATTGAAAAACTCAGGGAACAGGGCAAAGTCGCACTGGTACCCTGATACGGCATTGATGAAATACTCTGCCTGTTGCATTACCTCATCGAGGTTAAAGTATGTTCTCATCTGCCACTGAATCAGCCCCAGCCGCACAATGGTTCGTGGTGGCGACAACTCTTCAGTGGGCTTTTCATAATAGAGGTTGTCCCACTTCAGCAATACAGCATATTCATTTGACAGGGTGTCACCACGCAGATAGCCCCGCATCACCCGCGAAGGGTAAAAGTCATTCGAGAGCTGGAAATTCAGCACCGGGTCGTGGATCTCTTTGTACTTCACCTTCTGGATATATTCCTTCGGCGTCATCTCCCCAGCATATTTGTGGTAGTTAGGGATGCGACCGCCAAACATAATCCCGCGTAGATTGAGTTTCTCACACAACTCCTTCCTGTAATCATATAAACGTCGACCCAGACGCAAACCACGGTACTCAGGATGTACGAAAATATCAATACCATACAGAATGTCCCCTTTGGAATTGTGTGTGCTGAAACTGCAATCTCCGGTGATGGTTCGGTAGGTGTGGTTGTCAGTGTGCTTGTCGTAATCAACAATAATGGATAAAGCACAGGCAATCAGTTCTTCATCCGTCTTGATCACAATCTGTCCTTCGGGAAACACGTTGGTTAGCATCTTGATCTCATCTTCATGCCAGTAATCTTCCGGCATGGCCGGGTAAGAGAGAATCATCAACTCTTTCAACGCAGGGTAATCCTCTGGTTGCAGCAGCTCGATTCTGATGTTCGTAATCTCCCTGTCGTCTGTAAAACTGTTCTCAGGCATATGGATGATGTTTTCTTTTTCGTACTCATTGTTTAATGGGTGCAAAGATACGATCAAATCATAAAGTGAGCTGCACCTTTATGGTGTTGGCGATGGAGGCATGCTGCCAAACCGATATCCCAGGCCTGCCCTGAGTTGTTTTCTGGCGGTGTCGAACTTCACCATTCCGGTGAATCTTTGATAGGTTGTGGTGACACCCAGGTCGACGCCCATGTCAATTCGCATCCCCGAAGCATCATAATAGATTGTATGGCCTGCCTGCTGATAAGTGGCTACCGGTAGATAGTGTGGCCCATAATACACCTTAGCGCCGGCCAGCAATCCCACATCCCAGGGGCCCGACCGAAAAAGGTGGTACACGAACCCTGCATCCAGGTGTTGAAAGTTAAACCGGTATTGGTTGGTTATGTTGATCACCCTGTCAAAATCAATCTGTTGAAAATGAACACCAAGGCCGATGTAAAGAGTTAAGACACTTTGATCGGTGCCTACGCCACACATCCAGGTGATGCCTGGTGCATATAAGAATGTGTGCTGACTGTAGGTGAGAAAGAGGGTGTGTTTCTCACGCCCCTGAACCTGCAACGAGAGGAGCATCACTATAAGAACTGACAACTTCTGCCTATTGCTCATCTCGCCGCCTCCAGTTTGTCGAGAACTTCTCTCATCTTAAGGCCACGTTTTGCGTTGAATTCTATCATCTCCTCAATCGCTCGCTCCCAATCTTTGGCACTGATCACCCCCCATTTGCGTTGATGGTTGTCATACTCCATGGCAATGCGCTGCTGATTGTCTCTGATGATGCGCTCTACACGATCGTGGGCAAACACCACATCAACAAAAAACCTGTATCGCGCCAGGAAATCTTTAACAAAAGATTCGTTGTTGATCAGGTGGTTGAACAGGAAAAAGCCATCAGGGCGGTCGTCATCTGCATTCTCACGGTAGAGGTCTCCGATATACACCCTGTCGATGTCACGTGGGTCCATCGACCAGTCGCCATCCATCACGACCCAGCGCCACCTGTTGTAAACCTGAGAGGTTCTGTCACGCCACCACTTTGCATTGCCCATCGGCCAGTCGGTGTTCATGATATAGGTGTTGATGATGATCAAATCGATGTAGCTCTCGATGTCGATTCGTGACAACAGGGTTTGGTAGTGAGCATCCTTCGAAATGTCAACACTTTCCAGAAAGTGTACTACCTCTTGCATGTATCCGTCTGTTACCCCGTCGTCAGCCATCGGATATCGCTCAGATCCTTCGAGCAGGTCAACGCCATCGGGGTTTACACCGTAATGGTATTGGAAGTGGCGCGGGGTGATCATCTCTCTGATGTTGTGAATACCCCAGTAATCGTCGTTCAGATATACCACACAGGGGAGGTATGCCTGCACGTCGACGTTGGAGTAGTCTTTGTGGATGGTGGCGATGGAGCCATCCTTGAGGTGTGTTTTGCCAAAGTCGTTACCCGAATTGCGTAGAAAGAGGCGCTTGAACCTTGCCAGTTCGAGGTCAGGGAATACCTGATGGTTGAGAGAGCTGTGGCCATATTGCCCACGCCAATAAAGGCCGATCGACTTCATCGGCATCTGTCGGCTGCATTTCCCTTTGATCCTGAAACCCACTCTGTGGTCGAAACGGAGTACACTCCTTTCGTAATAACGAACCCTGGCTGGATATTCCCACCGTTGGTTGAAATTGGCCACCAGGTTGCAAAGATCCCTGCCATTG
>SKPS01000123.1 GCA_007119395.1 Lentimicrobiaceae bacterium | reverse complement strand
GCGGCAGGTTGATTTTTCCCATACACAACCTCAGCGGCAGGGTGGTGGGTTTTGGAGGGCGTATTTTGAAAAACGATGCCAGGGCTGCCAAGTACATCAATTCACCCGAAACTGAGATCTACCGTAAAAGCAAAGTGATCTACGGCATATACCAGGCGCGGTCGGCCATTGCCAACCAGGAGATGAGCTATCTGGCAGAGGGTTATACCGACGTGATTGCCATGCACCAGGCAGGAGTGCAAAATGTGGTGGCCTCCTCAGGAACAGCATTAACAGAGGATCAGATCAGGGCCATCAAACGGTACAGCCCCAACATCACCATTATATTTGATGGTGACACGGCCGGTATCAAAGCCTCTTTCAGAAGCATCGACCTGATTTTGAAAGAGGGGATGAATGTTCGGATTGTGCCGATGCCCGAAGGTGAAGACCCTGACTCATTCGCCCGGTCACGCCGATCCAGCGAAGTGCTGACATACCTGAAAGAGAAGAGCAGCAACTTTATCACTTTCAAGGCGGGACTGCTGATGCAGGAAGCCTCAGGTGACCCCGTGAAACTGGGAGGGCTCATCCGTGAAATTATCAGTTCCATCGCACTCATCCCCGACCACCTGATTCGCACCCTCTTTATCAAAGAGTGTGCAGAGGTGACCAACATGGAAGAGGAGCAACTGGTGCACGAGCTCAACAAGCAGATGCGCAACCTCAGGATCAAAAACAAAGAGGCGACACCCGAAGAGCTCCCTGAACCCAGAAGAGACACCCCCGCAAAACAACACGGAACCGAAAAGGTGCCCCTCACCGAATACCAGGAGTATGAAGTGATCAGATTGCTGGTCAACTACGGAGACCACAATGTGGGTATCAAACTCCCCGATGAAACAACCTATGAGTCAACAATTGCAAACGAAGTGGTGAAAGAGCTCGATGCCGATGAAATCACCTTCGACAACCCGTTGTGGCAGTCAATCTATCAACTGTACAAAAATGCAGTAAACGAAAACACTCCCCTCCCCGACAGCAACATCTTGGTGCACCATCCTGACGCAGAGATAAGAAACGCCGCTGTAAACATGATCACCTCACCCTATCAATTGAGCGAAAACTGGGAAGCCAGAAATATCAATGTGACACAAGAGAAAGATCTGCTGAGTGAGGCACTGGATGATGTGTTGCACAGTTTCAGAATGAGAAAAGTAGAGGCGATGATGCAGCAGGTGCATAACGCCATGCCCGTCGCAGAAACCGATGAAGAGCGAATAAAACTGCTGAAAAAATACCACCAGCTCCTGATCATCCGCTCCAGGCTGGCACAACACATCCGGCGCATCATCACCTTTTAAACACTGGCAACACGCCCTTTGCCAAGCACAGATCTGTAAGGGTGAATTGTTTTTCGAACTAATGCTTCACACACCTTACTGAGAAGCCGTAGGCGTGTTCATAATATGAGCGTTGAATTCTGCTCTCATGGAAACCAAGCTCCCGGTACCATGCGAAGTTCATGCTCGGAAAACTCGACGTCCAATAGAAAGCGCCACCGGATAGCTGACCAAAGTTCCCATTAAAATGGTTCCTGTATCCCCCGGGAGTAGCGGAAAAACCGGTAGAGTTGGTGGCTCCGGTGTTCGGATCCATCCACTGTTCGGTGCCGGTCTGCTTCAGCTTGCCCCCTTCATCATTACCCCTCCACCCAAGTGAGTTCGCATCCTCCTCACTCATGCCAAGAAGCTTCTCCAACTGCTGCCACTCCTCGTCCGTAGGTACATGCCACCCGTCAGGGCAAAGCTTGCCCGTATACACAGCATGCCAGTTGTACAACCCCCCGTAAAGAGATTCATTGACCTCCTTATTGTTTTCATAAAAGCACACAGCCGGCCCTGTTATGGAGGTCCAGTCACTGCTTTCAGACATCTCAGGGATGGGAATGCCGTCTGTAAATTGGGTCACTCGCAGGTTCTCCGACATCCACCACAGATTGCCAATCTTAACCGTCTTGTATTCGTTTCCGTCTATATCCTTAACTGTCGACGTCTCACTACCATTGCCGTTGCCGTTGTTGTTGTTGTTGTCGTCTTTTTTACACCCGTAAAACATACAGATACAAGCTGTTAGAAGGGCCATCGATAAAGTAAACAAGTGATTCCTTTTCATGATGTGGTTTTTTTGGTTTTTTTTTTGATGATGTTCTGTTATTGTGTTGTGGTTTGGTAACGTATTGCTGTCAGTGCTTTTCCGATACTTTTCCCCATTGGAAATAACGAATAGTTGGTAACAACCTGCCTGCTCGTCGATACCGTGATCTACACCCTATGACGAAAAAAACGGGGCGAAGTTAAAGGGGGGGCAAAAAAAAGTGGTGTATTACCGTCGTTTTTCGAAGAAGGATCTCATGAGCGTTGCTGCTTCATCTGCCAACACGCCGGTGGTGACATCTGTTTTGGGGTGCAGCAAGGTGGGGCTATGTTTCAGGTATCCGTTTTTGGGGTCGTGTGCGCCGTACACGATTCGGTGTGGTCGGGTCCAGAAGAGGGCTCCGGCACACATGGGGCAGGGCTCCAGGGTGACGTATACCGTGCAGTCGGTCAGGTACTTACCGCCGAGGTGCGAAAACGCTGCGGTGAGTGCCTGCATCTCGGCGTGGGCGGTTACGTCGTTAAGGGTCTCTGTCAGGTTGTGACCACGCGCAATAATCATATTGTTGGCCACTACCACAGACCCGACAGGCACCTCCTCGCGGGCAAACGCCTTATCCGCCTCCTTCAGGGCTTCACGCATGTAGTATTCGTCAGTGAACATTTTTATATGAAGAGTGAAGAATGAATGATGAAGCAATTAGTTTTCAGGGGCCGAAATTACCACTTTTTTCGCGGAGGTGTTACCGTTTACGGCAGGCATATACATCATCTCGGCATTTGAAACTGCAATGATAACGGAGATTGAACTCATCCTTGCTTACCCATCACAGGCTATCAGGTTGGATAATGCTTTCACCGCTCCACCTTTTTCTTCAGCACTTTGTCTGATGCCAGCTTCCCGGTAAGAATTGACATGGGGACTCCTCCGGGGCTGTACACCCATTGCCCTGCCTGATACACATGAGGGATGGGAGTGTTCACGGAACGATCGGCAATCTGAATCTTATCAATGACCGGCATCGACTCTCCGAAAGCCCATCCTGTGATCCCGCCTTCTGAACTCCCTACCCGTTGTTCGATGCTGAGTGGGGTGAAAGAGAATTGCCCAATGAGGTGGTCACGCAGCATCGGGTAAACAGAATCGTTCAACACCTGGATCATTTTTGTTTCAAATGCCAGGGTAAACTCTTTCAGCCAACCCGCCTCCTGTATCTTCTTAAATAGCTCATATTCTGCAAGAAGGCTCACTATCATCCCTGTTTTCCCTTCCGGGGCCATGGATGGGTCTTTCAGGGCGGGGATGGAGATCTCGAAGGTGTTCAACCCAATATATCGGTCGAGCCATGTGAGCACCTCCTCCTGAGATACCTCCGGGAATTTTTCCAAGAGCTGGTCAAGCTCCGTGCGGTGAACCTCCCCCAGCCCTTTGTCTGATGGGGTGTAGAAGAAATGGCCGTGGGCAATGTTACCAAAAGTTTCTGCGGGCAAATTAACCTGTAGAAACAGGGTAAACACCGAATCACCGCCCCGATGTTGCAGCAGCTTTGAGGTCATCGCTGCCATTTTTTCCCGGTGTGCAGGTGGCAGGTTTTTTGTGTTCGACATGGTGTACAACCGCTTCAGGTCGGCGGCCCAGATCAGCTGTTCATAATGGTATGTATTCCCATCGGCATCGATTACACTTCGTGACGCCGGATCCAGCGAAGTGACCAGGGTGCGGGTCTTGATCTCACCACCAAACAAGATGACTTTCTGCGTGAGGGCGTCAGAAAGCTTTCCTACGCCCCCGGAGGGATAGAAGTAGTCCAGGTACAGTGAAAAGTAACTCAACGCGAAAAAGGAAGGGGTGTTCTTAAAGAAATGCTGCGCAATGATGTCACGCAATGCCGGATTTGAGATAAACTCCTCCAGATAAGTCTCTACCGGGGCCTTCATCTTGTTGATCTTTCGTACGGTGACCAGGAACCTCGGGAACCAGGGGAGTATTTTTCTGAAGACAAAAGGGAGGTCACGCTTCAGGTCTTTAAAAACAGGGTTTTCAATTCCGTAGAGCACATCCATGTGGTGCATGATCTTTCTGATCACTTTGATCAGGTGATCGATCTCTTCGCTGTTTTGAGGGAAGTGCTTTTTGAGCAGATCAGCATAGGTTTTCAGACTCTCTATCGAGTCGATGTTGATGATATCATTTCCAATGCCCAATGAGACATGGCTTTTCACGGTATCCAGGTCTATCTTCAGGTCTTTCAGCATGGTAAGGATGATTCCGGCATCGAGCAGTGCTCTGACGCCGGCATCAAACCGAAAGCCATCACTGCTGAACGTGTTGACCAGCCCGCCACACACTTCATTTTTTTCGATCAGCAGCACCTTTCGACCGGCACGGGCCTGATACACTGCTGCGGTCAATCCGGCAATGCCGCCACCCACCACGATAGTATTATAATTGTTGTCAGACATGTCTCCTCAAGCTTTTTGTAATTGATGGATATTGCTCTCTGAAACCCCCTCTTTGTCATCGGAGTGGAGGCCTGCCATTTCCAGGGTGATTTCCCACAGTTTTTCTGCCACTGCGCGGTCTAGTGTGGGTGGAGCCGGGATCTCCGGCGTGGTCAGGTTGAAGAACTTGCCACTCACGCCATCCAGTTCGGGTGCGGCACCCAGATAGTACAAAGCCTCTGCCGAAACATCCGGTGACTTCAGGGTCTTGTCGAACAGGTGCTTCTTGAACCACCGGTACACCCTGCCGTTCTCCTGACCGGTATCGGTTTTTACTGCCCCGGGATGCATCGAGTTGATGGTGACACCTGTGCCGCTGAAATGATCGTCGAATATCAGCATTGACAGCATCTGAGCGGTCTTGGCCGAACCATAGCTCTTCAACCCAGAATAGCGCCTACGCTCCCAGTGCAGGTCATCAAGTTGCAGCCCCCATACAGCAAAACGATGACCCTCAGAACCCACCAGAATGATCCTGCAACACCCTTCAGCCTTCAATTTGTTGATCAATAAAAAGTTCATGACAAACGATGCCAGGTAATGCACCATAAAGGTCTTTTCAAACCCTTCACCGGTCAACTCACGCTTCGTAAGATAGACACCTGCGTTGTGTATAAATACATCAAATGGATCGGGCCAACCTTGCAACTCCCCTGACACACGCAACACTTCCTCCAGCTTTGATAAATCAGCAATCAGAAAATCACACCGCACCCCAAACTCATGCTCAATCTCAGCTTTCAGCTTCTCTGATCTTTCAGGATTTCTATTGATGCACAGCAAATTGGCACCTTTTGCAGCATATTTCCTGGCTGTGACATAGCCTATACCGGATGTAGCACCCGTTATCACCACCAGCTTGCCGGAAAAGGTGCCGTCATAGGTGGCAGGTGCTGAAAAACCATTCCTGATCATGGCCAGAATATGTGACCACTTGTATTCACGAAAGTACTTCTTTATGTTTCTTTTCATCGCCGATAGATCAACCGAATTTTCTCTTCATAAACCTTCTGTACATTTTGTTAAAGCGGGGGATGTTGTCGAAGATATCACCCCAAAGATCATAATAATCGCGTTGCTCAATGATCTTGCCCTCTTCATTCAGCGTAAGTCTGCTGGCGCCATATAACACAGAGCTTGGGTTCTTCTTGAAGCTGATGGTCATCTCCCACTCAATGAACAACACCTTCCCCTCCATGACCGCACGCATCACCTCCATGTTTAACGCTTTCGAGCGTTTCGCCAAGCGCTCTGTCATGGCAGTAAAGGCCTCAATGCCCCTGAGCTCCTGAATGGAGTCGCGGAATATGATGTTCTCATCGTAATAGGGGATAATGTGTGACCAATCGGGCTTGCCCGAAGTGTTGTACGTTTTCTCCCATAACCCTTTGATCGTATCTGCACTGATCACCACCGTACTTTCAGCCTGATGGTTTGATGTCTCTTTCATCACCTCCATGATTCATCTGTTTGGTTTTATTCTTCGCGGTTCAGCCACCATTTTTTATGGCGAAAAAGGTACGGCTTTTTTCTCAGCCGACACACAATCCAACAGCCATCGACAGAAATTGTTTG
>SKPS01000211.1 GCA_007119395.1 Lentimicrobiaceae bacterium | reverse complement strand
GCCCTATGACATGCAGACAGAACAAAAGCGGCAACAAGTGATTGACTCATTGGAACGCATTGGAGGTTTTCGAGGTGTTGAAGTGAAACCCACCACCACCTCTCCCAGAGAGAGGTTCTACAGGAATAAACTTGAGTTTACCTTTACCCCGCGAAGGTGGCTCACAAGCGAAGAGCTGGGGAGTGGTAAGCTGTGGGAAGAGATGGAGATGAACGGGTTGGGGTTCCATTTGCCCGGCCAGTTCGACCGGATATTGGATATAGACACCTGTCACCTGCAACCAGAGCCCTCCAATCAAATCCGAAAGTTCATCAAAGAGATATCCCTGGAGCTGGAAATACCGTTTTTCCATCCACGCAGCCATACAGGTGTTTTGCGCAACCTGATCATACGCAACAACAAACAAGGGCAGTTCATGGTCATTCTCTCCTTGACCTCTTACAGTGATCTGCAGAAACAGTTGTTGGAAGAGTTGGTTGCAGCGTTTCCTGAGATCACCTCGTTACATTATGTGATCAACACAAAAAAGAATGACGACATATCTGATTTGGAGACGCACTGTTTTCATGGCGAGCCGTGGTTGCAGGAGGAGGTTGACGGGTTGATTTTTCGGGTGGCTCCCAAATCATTTTACCAAACCAATGGTGAGCAGGTGGAGAGGTTATACCGTTGCGTGGTAGACGGTTCGGGGTTACAGGGGCATGAGACGGTGTATGATCTATATACGGGCACCGGCACCATTGCGCTGTTTCTGGCCCGGTTGGCCCGCAAGGTGGTGGGCATCGAATATGTTGAGCAATCGGTTAGGGATGCCCGTGAAAATGCCCGGTTGAATGGCTTAGCCAATACAGCGTTTTTTTCAGGAGATATGGCGAAGGTGCTTACCCCCGATTTTGTCGAGGCTCATGGAAGGCCCGATGTGGTGGTGGCCGACCCGCCACGGGCCGGCATGCACGCAGATGTGGTAGCGCAACTGTTAAAGATGAAGCCCCAACGAATCGTGTATGTAAGCTGCAACCCGGCAACCCAGGCGCGTGATACAGCCCTGCTTGGCAGCATGTATTCCATCTCCCTGGCACAACCCTTCGACCTGTTTCCTCATACACATCACGTAGAAAATGTGTTGGTGCTGGACCTGAAGGAGGGCATGTGATGACAGAGAAAAACCGGCATCCCGTGGTGCTGTACGACGAAGAGTGTGCTTTGTGCAATTTTTGGGTACGCTTCTTATTGCGTTACGACCGACGGGGTGTGTTTCACTTTGCCGGTCAACATTCATCTTTTTACCAAAGCGTTAAGGGGAAGCTGCTGGAGAAAGAGATTGATATTGAACAAGGTGTGGTGTTGTTTAGGGGTGATACCGTATTGTATGGGGTGGATGTAGTATGGGATGTATTGAGGACGTTGGGAGGAGCCTGGCGCTGGCTCACCTTCTTCAGTCTTTTTCCTGCTGCATTGCAACGGTGGGTCTATGGCATGGTTGCCAGGAACCGTTACAGGTTATTTGGTCGTTACCGTGGTGCCTGCCGGGCCGGATCAGTAAACCATCCCGAGCGGTTCCTCCAGTAGGGCCTCCACAGCCTGAATCACTTTCGGTACCAACAACGTGTTGCCATCATTCTCTAATGTGATATCAGCCAAAGAGCTCTTCTTTGATGGAGGCCACTGGTGTTGCATTCTGGCTTCCACCTCTGCCTGCGTGATCTGGTCACGCTCCATCACCCGTGCTATCATTACATTTTTCGGAGCCGCTACCAACAATACCTTGTCGAAGTGATGAGCCAACCCACTTTCATACACGATCGCCGACTCCATGCAAACCATCTTTTGGTCGTTTTGCTGATTGCACCACCGATCGAAATCGCGCATCACCGCAGGATGAACAAGTCCATTGAGCCACTGCAAGGATGCTTCATCCCCGAACACCTTGGCGGCTATCTTTTTGGGATCGGGCAGTCCGTCGTGCGTGAGAATCTCCAGTCCAAACCGGTCAGTAAGGTGCATAATAATCTCCGGTTGCCGCATCAGGCGCCGCGCTTCCTGGTCGGCTACATATACGGGAAAGCCAAGATGACGAATCACGTCAGCTACTACTGTTTTACCGCTTCCCATATTCCCGGTGATGGCTACACGGATCATTGTGATTGGGTGTTGAGGATGAGTTTTTCCGGCACAATGCGGATATGCTTCACGAAGGGGGGAGCTTCTACCAGAGGTAAGCCTACGAACCGATCCTGCTGATAGGTTGTAGGGCCCAGGGAAATGGTGATGCGCTGTGGGTTGAAGTAGTCTCTTTTGGCGACAGGGATCATGCAACGGATCACAACATTGCCGTCGACACCATTTTCAAGGAGCAGGCTGTCAGCCAGTTGCAAAGGAACAAGGTAGGTGGTATCGAAGTACTCAGTAACAACACCTGAAACGTTCACTTCTCTATGGCTTATTCGGAGTTGCCCGGGTCTGGGATTGATCAGGTTTAGCTGATAGCTGAATGAGCTGTCGAGGTTGCGCAACGCGAGGTCACGTGTTGCGATGTGGTGTATGTTGGCAACGTAGTGCTCTTTCCCGCGAATCAACACAGAGTCGGGATTGAGGCTTACCGTATCGTACAGCAGGTGGTTGTTCTGAAAGGCGAGGTCTATTTGTGGTTTCACCGGCACTTTTCGTGTGATGATGGCATCGGTACGGAAGAAGAGGGTGTCAGGATGGATACGGATAATTTGTGTTGAGGAGGGGAAGTGATCAGTAAACGATTTCAGCAGCGACCTGGAGGCCACAAATTGCACATTCGTGGTGTGAGGCAAAGGGGTAAGGAGGTTGTTTCTGAGGCGGATGTTCAGTTTTCGGGAAACGAGCAGTTCATTGAACAGCAGTTGGTATCCCAGCGCCTGCAATTCCAGCGTCAGGGTATCCTTTTGCAGGGGTACGAGTTCAACATTGGGTTCAGTACCTGTGATCTCAACCTGGAAGCGCACCTGGTGCACATAGGTTTTGTTGAGTTTGATCATCAGCCACAGGAAAGAGGAAACAGCGAGACAGACCATGAGTGCCACGGTCTGTCGTTTGTTGTTTCTCAGGTATCTAATACCTCTGGAGAGGTATCCGGTGAGTGTTCCGGTTGTGTTCATGCTTGTTAAGGCACCCCGGAGGCCGGGGTTGCTATCTCCGTTGATCCATCTGCTCTTTGGCGTGTCCGGAATCATTGCTGATGGCGGACTTCTCCACTTCAATGCGGGTCTTGTCGATCAACTCCAGCACAAAAGTGGTTTCACGCACCTCACTGATTTTTCCGTGAATACCACCAATGGTGACCACTTTGTCGCCTTTTTGCAGTGCCTCACGATATTTGCGCATCTCCTTGTTCTTTTTTGTTTGTGGCCTGATAAAGAACAGGTAGAAAACCAGAATCAGAAGTGCGAACATCAAAAGGGTTTGGTATCCTCCGCCACCACCACCTTCATTGGGCTGCTGTGGGGCGCATTGAAGCAGAATAAAAAGAAAATTCATGGATTGTTGTTTTTGTTATTTAGGATGTAGAATCTTTATCTTTCAACCAGTGCTGAGATAGACAAAACGTGGCTGGGTCTTTCGCTGTTCGAAATCACGGTAATTCTTTTTACCTGTCGACCAAGCCTTCCCTGGCTATCGAAAGTGACCTTTATCCGTCCCTCTTCTCCCGGGCCAATTGGGGTGCGGGGAAACTCCGGGACAGTACAACCGCAGTCGGCTTTTACACGGTTGATCACCAAAGGTGCTGTGCCTTCGTTGGTGAAACGGTAATTCCAGAAAACCTTTTCCCCTTCGCGTACCACGCCAAAATCGTGGTTGTCTTTTGTGAAAACGATTTGAGCAACGGGGGATCCTTTGCTCTTACTGCCTGCAGTGCCGGGATTGGTCACGAGATCAGCTGGCAGTTGATCATCATCTCCTTGGTCGCGGTTGCCACAGCCTCCTGTCAATATGGCTATCATCAGAACAACCGACCATAACATACATTGTGATTTCATCATAACAGTCAATTCGGGCCGTAACCATATCCAGGCACCCATCATTGGGTTGCCACGTGTACAGCCTGTTCATTCCAGTGCAAAAGTAGGTTTTTTTTAGAAAATGATTGTGATCAGTTTTCAATTAGTCCCCTGCCACTCTTCTTCAGAACTCCCTCTTCACGAAAATGGAGCGCCATCTTGTCGAGCATCCCATTGATAAACAGTTTGCTTTTGGGGGAGCTGAATACCTTGGATATATCAATATACTCATTAATGGTTACCTTCACCGGAATGTAAGGGAACTCCAGAAACTCGCAAACGGCCATCCGCAGCAGGATAATGTCAACACGAGCTACCCGGTCAAACTCCCAGTTGCTGATCTTCTCTTCGATCATCTGGTCATATTGGTTTGTGTTCAGCAACACCTTCTTGTAGAGTTGTCTGGCAAAGTAGAGGTCATCCTGCTCGTCGTCGATGCTCTCTTTGATCAGCGGCGGCAACTTAACGTACTCGTCATGTGATGCTTTCCAACTCTTCAAAGTGCGTTCAAGTAATATCAGCACCGTGTCATAGTCATCGACCCAATGGATGTCCATCTCTTCGAAGTGCGATTGCAGCAGTTCAAAGCCCACAAGCATCTCACGCACCATAAACAAAAGGATGTTTTTGTCGTCTTCAAAGGTTGCTTTCGGAGCCTCCATATACTGCCTGTACGCATCCGATTCTTTCAGCGTATTATAAAACTTTCTGACCATCTCTTCGTGGAGTGACCAGTTGGTTTTAGCCTTGTCAGACAGATCGTTATAGTGTTTGTTATTGGCCAGGGCGATAGCGATCCGGTTGTTTACAAACCGCATATTGGGGTGCAGGTCTTCGTAACTGGGTAATAGCTTCTGGCTGTTCTCCTCTATCCTCTTTCTGGCGAAGTCAAACACTTCCAGCACAAATGAGAGTTGCCAGGTGTAAAGAAGGTAAATACGTTCAATTGACTCAATCAGCTTCTTCTCCCCGGTGTCGAGGCGTTTGTTGTCAGACTGCATGAAGGCGTACAACGCCTGCATGACTTTCATTCTGATATCCCTTCTGGTTAACATTCCCGTTGAATAATTTTTAATAAGAACAGCGGGCAAATGTACAGCTATTTTTTATCTTTTCGTGGATTATTGCGTTTTACCAAAGCACACTCCTGGTTTCCATTGTTATGGCACACACCTGGCATACGATGCCCGTATAGTGTAGTTATCCTTTATGCCCTTAATCGGCACCTTGAAAAAAAATGAAATCGTGCAAAAAATGTTGCACGAAGAGTTAATTTTGTACATTTGCATGGTGATGTGCAAACCGAAATGAACAAATCTAAGAGGGCAACATGGAAGATCACTATGAAAGGAATGAGATTTTTTCCAAGGCGGTGAGGGCTGGTAAACGCACTTACTTTTTTGATGTGAAGTCGACCCGAAGTGAAGAGTATTACCTGACGATTACGGAGAGTAAGCGCAAGTTTCAATCTGAGGATGGTCGATTTAGTTATGAAAAACACAAGTTGTTTTTATACAAGGAGGACTTTGAGAAGTTCACGGAGGGGTTGGAGGAAGTGATTGGTTTTATCCGGCGCGAGCAGGAGGTGATTGAGCGAGGCCCTTCGACCCACCAGCAGCGATCAGGCGATAGCGATGATACGTTCGATGACGGTAATTTGTCAGGGTCTGATTATTCAGACAAAGAGATATAGTTGATTTACGAATTAAACAGCCGGAAGCGTTTATGGGAAAGGTTATAGCGATAGCCAATCAGAAGGGGGGGGTTGGAAAGACCACATCTGCCATTAATTTATGTG
Organism: Lentimicrobiaceae bacterium; assembly: GCA_007119395.1. Classification (GTDB taxonomy): domain Bacteria; phylum Bacteroidota; class Bacteroidia; order Bacteroidales; family SKPS01; genus SKPS01. The sequence goes on along the minus strand of SKPS01000211.1, from coordinate 398 downwards.
CGGGTTTGGCAGTGTTAGAGTACCGGACTTTGCTTATCGATGCGGATCCGCAGGCGAATGCAACGTCGGGTGTGGGGCAGGATCCAAAGAGTGTGAAGGCAAGTATTTACGATTGTATCATTGACAGAGCCGATCCCCGTAGCATCATTGTGGGTACGAACACACCCAATATGGATCTGATGCCGGCACACATTGACCTGGTGGGCGCTGAACTCGAGATGATCAATTTGCCCGACAGAGAGCAGTTGATGCGGTCTTTGATTGACCCAATCCGTGACGACTATGAGTTTATCATTATCGATTGTTCTCCTTCATTGGGGTTGATCACGGTAAATGCATTAACGGCTTCTGATTCAGTGATTATCCCGGTTCAATGTGAGTTCTTTGCCCTGGAAGGG
>SKPS01000016.1 GCA_007119395.1 Lentimicrobiaceae bacterium | reverse complement strand
GAGTATTGTTCTTGCTGCTCTATGCCGGATATCTTGTGTTCCTGATTAACAGAGGATAAAATGTTCACGCCTTTATCATCAGAAACAGGCACGGTGACCTACACGTTTTTAAGGCTTGAAATAGGCATCGGTTAAGCGCCTGGCTGCCTGATAAGCACTCAGTTTCTGTTCTTTCACCAGTTTCTCAAGCTCTGCCAGCAGGCGGCTCACCCTCTCGTGGTGGTAAAAATGGGACAGCAATTGCTCAGACACCGTTTCCCGGATGATCAACAGGTTCTGCTCTTCCCGTTTCCGGTTGAAGTATCCGTTTTCGGTGGTAAACGTTTTGTATTGCTGCATGGTCTCCCATACGTCGGGGATCCCATCGCGTGTCATGGCAGAGCAGACACCGGCCGTGGGTGTCCATCCTGAAGGGGAAGCAGGGAACAGGTGCAATGCATTGCTGTATTCTACACGTGCTGCCTCAGCTTTGGTGCGGTTGCTGCCATCGGCTTTGTTGATGAAGATGGCATCGCACATCTCCATAATCCCCCTCTTAATGCCTTGTAGTTCATCACCCGCACCCGCCAACATCAGCAAAAGGAAAAAATCAACCATCCCGTGAACGGCTGTCTCCGACTGACCCACTCCCACCGTTTCTACCAATATCACATCAAAGCCTGCCGCCTCACATACCACAATGCTCTCACGGGTTTTCCGTGCCACACCTCCCAAAGAGCCCGCCGAAGGTGATGGCCTGATGAACGCCTCCTCACTGCGTGAGAGATCCTCCATCCGCGTTTTATCACCCAGTATGCTCCCCTTAGACCTGCCACTGCTCGGATCAACAGCCAGCACCGCCACACGGTGCCCCTGACCAATCAGATGCATCCCGAAAGAATCAATAAACGTGCTCTTGCCTACACCCGGAACACCCGTAATGCCGATACGGAAAGAATTACCCGAATACGGCAAACATAACTCTATGATCTCCTGCGAGATATCCTGATGCTCAGGCAAAGTGCTCTCTATCAAAGTGATCGCCTGACTGAACAAAGCACGGCTGCCCGAACGGATCCCCGCAAAATACTCCTCAGCAGTCAACAAACGCCGCTTGCTGCTGATGATGCGATTCCGCTCCTGCTCATTCACCGAAGAGGGCTGTGGAACCCCCTTCTGTACCTTCAATGCACTACGATCTTTCCGTTCAGCCATAACCTGATCAACCTTTGCTTATCACTGTGCAAACCTACACAAATATTCCGTGCTGTGGCACATCTCGCCCCAAGAGAAACCGAAGTGCCGGCTTTTCACAATGAACCGAAAAGGTGCCGGCTTGCAATGAGGGCTGCCACAACGATTCATGTATCATCAGGCCTGAGTTGACCATATCAGGGGGATTGCGTATTTTTACGCGGAAAAAAACACACACTTCATGTCAAACTCATTAACGGTGTTGCTCGTTGAAGACGATCCTGTTCTGCACAGGAATATCAAAGATGTACTGATGCAGGAGGGGATGACAATTTTATCGGCTGACGATGGCAACACCGCAACGCAGCTGTTAAAAACCGAGACGTTTGACCTGGTGGTGCTGGACATCAACCTGCCGGGAAAGAACGGCTTTGAAGTGTGCCGTGAATTCAGGTCATACAACACGAAAACGCCGGTTCTGATGCTTACGGCATTCAATGATTTAGACGACAAAGTGGAAGGGTTTCAGTGTGGCGCCGACGACTACCTTACCAAGCCCTTTTTTATGCAGGAGCTGATCCTGCGGATCAATGCCCTGGCAAAGAGGAGCCGGAATATTGCATCGGATGATGAGCCTTCAACAATCTCAATCGATGACCTCACCATCGACCTAGTGAACAAAACCGTGACCCGCCAGGGACAAAACATTGAACTGACGCCCCGGGAATACCAGATTTTGGTAAGGCTGATACAAGCCGACGGCGCACCCCTCAGTAAAAAAGAGCTGATCCGTGAGATCTGGGGCGCCGCCATTGATGCCAATACCAATACCATTGAAGTGTATATCAATTTCCTCAGAAAAAAGGTGGATAAACCCTTCGGAAAAACATCCATCAAAACAAAAATAGGATACGGTTACTATTTCGCCGAACCATGAGCATCAGAAAACAGATACTGGTATATTTCTCCTCCACCGTGATACTGCTCACCGGACTATCACTCTATTTTATCTATTCACAATTTGTTGATTACCGTGAAGAGGCTTTTAAGGAGCGACAGATTGAAAAAATTGAATCCACTGTTCACCTGTTGGTCAAGATCAGGCAGATGGATGAGCGGATTGTGCAGGCCATGGATGACCTCACAATACACGATTTTTATGATGAGAAACTGTTGATCTTTGATGAGTCTAAAGATCTTATTTACAGCAGTATCGACGACCTGATCATTCTTGATACAGGGCGTGTTCTGGATCCGTTGGACCCGGGAAACCGTTATATCAAAACCAAAGAGGACAACTACGATGTGCTGGGGTTCTATACCACTAACCGGGGAGCAGGTTACTATGGTATCAGCAAAGCGTACGACGAATCGGGGTATTCTACTCTCAACTATTTGCGTAACGTACTGATCCTTACTTTTTTTATAATCTCCACCATTGTGGTGCTCGTCTCCTACTATCTTTCCCGAAGGATTGCTGCACCCATCTCCAGGCTTATCAAAAGGATTCACCATTATGATTTTGAGAGGGATCGTGAACCGATCGGTGTGGGTGATGAGCGGGACGAAATAGCCATGCTGGCATCCCGGTTTAACGAACTTATGGATCGGATGAACAAGGCATTTCAGTTTCAAAGACATGTAATACACCATATATCGCACGAGCTCAAGACGCCCATATCGGTGCTGGTATCCAACTTTGAGAAGATGGAGAGGGAGACTGACCGACAGGCGTTGCAACGGCTGATCCGTATACAGAAAGAGGACACACACAACCTGAGTGAAATCATCAATGCGCTCCTTGAGATCACACGCGCTGAAACAGCCAACAACATCCGGATGGAACCATTGCGCATTGATGAGCTGTTGTTTGATATTTCCGAGGAACTGGTGTTGCTGTTTCCTGACTTTGTATTCTCCATTGATTACAACGAGGTGCTTTTGGCTGATGAGCAAAAGATGGTGATTACGGGAAACCGGCGGCTGCTTCACTCTGCACTGATGAATCTGATGTTGAATGCGGTGATGTACAGCAATGAGCAAAACGGCATCATTCGCATCTCCTCGGAGCACAACCATGTAATTCTTTCGTTTATCAACAAAGGCCCCACCATCACACCTGAAGAGCAACAGTTTCTGTTTCAGCATTTTTTCAGGGGTGAGAACAGCCAGGGTAAGCGTGGCTTTGGATTGGGTTTAGTACTGATTCACAAGGTGATCACGCTGCATCAGGGAGAGGTGAGCTACAGCACCGAAGGTGACAATACCAATATTTTCAGGGTTGGGTTGCCCCTTATGCACCAGGCAGTTTCATCCTCATAATCTCAAAACACACAGAAAGAAGCCATTACCACCTGTAACAGTTCGTGTGTTAAGGCAATTTTTATCTCTATTAAGGTGATATTAAGGTTGATCGTTGCATTTTTGCAAATCAAACCAATGGTGGATATGGTATGAGGAAGAGGCGAAGACACTATGTGATTGTATATATTCTTTTATGGGGGTTGATGTTGCCTGTTTCGGGGCTGAAGGGCAGTGACACGTTGCTGTTGAGCCGCAACATGTCGGAGGCACGTTTTCTACAGGAGAATCTCTTGCTGATTGCTGAGCGGCTGAACATTGAAAAAGCTGAGGCGTTGTTGTTGCAGGAGCGTTTCTGGCCCAATCCTACGTTGAACATCGACGAGGTGAACCTATGGGCGACGCAATCGCAGTTGGGTTATTTTGGGGAGGAGTTACCACCCCTTTGGGGTGAAGTAGGCCGCAACCGTCAGCTCTCTGTTGAATTGGAGCAGCTTATATATACTGCCGGCAAGCGTAGAAAGCGCATCGCGGTGGAGCGTGTAGCCACTGAGATCTCCCGGCAGGAGTTTGAGGAGGTGTTGCGTGAGCTGAAGCTGGAGTTTCGGAACACACTCACTTCTTTGCAGTTTCTGCAGCAGCAGCATACGCTGTACAACCAGCAGCGCGACAACATCAACCGCTTGATCAGCAGCTTCGAAAGGCAGCATCGCGAAGGGCACCTCGGCATGGGTGAGCTGGTGCGTTTGCAGGCCCTTTCACTGGAGTTCTCCCGTGCCCAATTCGATATTGCAACGGGTATCCATGAAGCACAACGGGCTTTGCAATCACTGCTGAACCTCCCCCCGGGAGTGGTGCCAGTGCTCACCACAGATGACTTCCTCCCTGACACCACACGGTTGGAAAACCTCCAGGCAGCCATGTTGCTGGAAGTGGCTTCTCAGAACAGACCCGACCTGAAAATGCAGTCGCTGTTCGAAGAGTACTACCGCAGACAGTACGACCTGGCAAGGGCTCACAGGATTCCGGATGTCACCCTGAAAGGGAGTTACGACAGAGGCGGAAACTTTATGCTCAATTTTATCGGAGCAGGTATTGCCATTGACCTGCCGGTGTTCGACCGCAACAGAGGCAATATTTTGCATGCAGGGCATGGCATCCGGCAATCAGAGGTGCTGCTGCAACACAAACGGTCTGAAGTGAATCATGAGGTGATGGAAGCCTACAGAAACCTGTTGCTGGCCCTTCAGTTTTTCAGAGGCATCGCACCAGATTATGAAGAGACCCTCCACCAACTGATGGAGAGTTATACCGGTGGGTTGATTCGCAGAGACATCAGCATGCTTGAGTATATCGACTTCTTGCATGCCTATACAGAGAATATCACCATTATCCATGAAGGGATCAAGGAGTTGCAGGAGCGCACCGAAGCGCTGCAATATGTAATGGGTACAGATTTACAGTAAACCGGAAGGAGTAGATATGCGAAACAGAGCGAGTGGTTTTATGATGAAGTTGTTGTTTTCCTATTCAAAGAGTATTCAGCTGTGGTTGTGGTCATTGGGGGTTGTGTTTCTGCTGACCGGATGCAATCGTGGCGGCACAGATGGATCTGATGGTGCGGATGACTGTTTTTCCGCTGTCTATCATGACAAGATTGAGGTGACTGATGCAGAGATGCTTCCGGTTTCTGAAATGATTCCGTTAACAGGTATGATAGAGAGCAATCCTGACAAGGTGGTTCATTTTGTTTCGCTTGTTGATGGTGTGATCCAGCGGGTCCATTTCTCGTTGGGTGATGCTGTTCGGAAGGGTGCTGTTTTGGCCGAGATCAGGAGTCCGGAGTTGAGCCAGCTCCATGCAGAGGGTGTTTCGTTGCGGGCACAGTTACGTCTAGCGAAGCGACAGTTGGCATCGATTGCTTCGATGTATGAAGACCGAGTGGCTTCACAGCGTGATTTGCTGGAAGCTGAAGGGGAGGTTCAACAGATAGAGGCTGAGTTAGAGCGCGTGGAGTCGGTGATGAGCCTGTATGGTGCGGGCAGCACTGCCGGAGTATTTCAGATCAGAGCCCCGATCTCAGGCTTTATCACGGCCAAAGGCATCACCCCCGGTATGCAGATCGCAGCAGGAGAAGCACCTCTCTTTACCGTGGCAGACCTGAGTGAAGTGTGGGTGCTGGCCAACGTGTACGCAGGCAGCGTAACCCGCGTGCAAAGAGGAATGGAAGTGGGAATAAGAACCCTCTCCTACCCCGGAGAAGTCTTTCAGGGAACCATCTCCGCTCTGTCGCATGTGTTTGATCAACATGAAAAAGTATTGAAAGCACGTATCGTACTGCAAAACACCGATTACAGACTAAAGCCCGGTATGCTGGCTGAGGTGGATGTGATACGAAATGAGGGTACAGAAGCAGTAGCCATACCCACCCATGCAATGATCTTCGACGACAACGAGAATTTTGTGGTGATCTATCACGACAAATGCAGTATGGAGGTGCGCCATGTGGAACTACTGCTGAAAAGAGACGACCGTACGTTTCTTCTCAGCGGTGTAGAACCACATGAGCAGATCGTTACCAAAAACCACCTGCTGGTATATGAAGACCTGAAAAACCGTTCATCACACTAAGGAGGTTGTTATGCAGAGATTTGTGTTGGGTATTGTGGCGTTTTCGCTGAAGAACTCCATTATTATATTTTTTCTTACTGCCCTGTTGATCATAGGGGGCATTGTAGCCTATATCAACACACCCATTGAAGCGTTTCCGGATGTAACCAATACCAGGGCCCGGATCATTACCCAG
>SKPS01000364.1 GCA_007119395.1 Lentimicrobiaceae bacterium | reverse complement strand
TTACCTTGACAATGTAAAGCATGGCACTGAAACCACCTGGGATCTCTTTGGCACCAAGATTAAGCAGGTGGAGTACAACCTGGGAAATGCTTTGGGTGAAAGAAATTTTCAATATGGGAATTGATTTTTGCAAAAAATGTTGTATATTTGATGCTGACAATTTGTGATATTTTAATTTGTATAACCAATAAATACATGAGATGATCAAAGAGCTGCCAGAGATCCCGGAGCAGTTGGAAGTGTTTGGCTTTTCAACTGCAAGGGAGATTGTCAACCAAACACTTCATCAAACGGCAAATCACCGTGGTGACACAGTGAAAGAGACGCCAAATGTATCGTCCGGATTTGCCAATCTGGATTCAATCACCAACGGTTTTAAGAGAGGTAGCCTCACCACTATAGGTACGAGGCCGGGCAATGGGAAGACAGCTTTTGTGCTGTCGATGATCCATAATATTTCAGTGGTTTCAGACCGCTGTGTTGCCCTCTTTTCACCTGAGCGTAGTGCCGTAAAAGTAGTCAAGCGACTGATCGAGAGCCACACCAGCCATTCGGTCGAAAGAATCCGCAGAGGCACCCTCAAAGACGGAGAACAGGCGCATGCTTTGTCGCTGGTAGATGCCATTGCCAATGCTTCCCTGTTGATCGACGACAACCCCACCCTGAACGACAGGGAAATCACCAAACGTTGTCAGGCTGCCGTCAAACAGTTTCATGCAGAGATTGTTCTGGTGGATTCACCCGAGAGCTATGTAATGCACTTGCACGACCCGGAGGTGAGAGCCGAGGCCTTACAGGAGATGATCACGAGCCTGAAACAATTTGCCGTAGAAGCACAGGTGCCTGTTGTGCTGTTCACACAGCTACCCAAGCCTCATACGCTGATCAATGGCGGGTTTGTGCCTTCCATGAAGGAGTTGCCCGATTTTGTCAACGATCACTCCGACAATGTCTTATTTATCCACCGCCCTGAATTTTATCAGTCATCCAATACATCGGCACCCAAGGGCACCGTGTCATTGATTTCAGGGAAAATCGACAACCGGGAGGACAAAAAGGAGACATTCCTGAAGTTTATCGAAAGCATCGATCGGTTTACGGATCCGGACTAACCAACGCCTGTTGATCTCTCCCCGGATGAACGCAAGAACCGGAATGGTGTGTTGCTGTATAACGCACACCATTCCGGTTCCTTCATTTACAACGGTGCCTTCTTTTGCCCGCTAAAGGGGAGGCTTGGGGATGGGCAAGTATTATGGTATTACTCTTCGGAGGTGTTTTTGGAGGGCTCTTGTTGCGCTACTGCCTGGTCACCCTGCTGATAGGGCAAAAAGGGCAATGACGGGCTTTTTTGTGGTTCACCGAGGCGGTAATGTGGCCAACGGAGATCAACCAAGCCGATGGTCTCTTTGTTCATCAGGGTGAGGTTTGGCCAATCGCGTGGAAAGCCATCGTGCTTCAATGTCTTCCGTGTGGCATCCATTCCTGCTATTGTTTCCTGGCCCGGGATAGCAGGCAGGAAATCCCGCTTCGGGTCAATGTTGCCTGCCACCAGCCACAGACACGCCCCAACAGGCAGCGAAGAAGCCTCCTTGTCAAGGTAAAACACAAACCGGATACTGTACGGTGCGATGTGCTTGATAACTTCCTGATGGAGTTTTGCAACACTTTCCAACCGCTGTTTATCAACAAAAACCATCAGCAGTGGCGCACCGTGTTGAATGGGGCTTACATTCACGTGGGCGGCACCAGGGATAGCAAGCAGCTTCTCTACGGTTTCAGCTTCCGGAACGATGGCATCGGGCAATTCCCTTTGGTTGGTGGCATCAACACCCATCTTTGAGCCGTATGCAAAGGTTTTAGATGCATGGTCAAGCACATCGAGTGGTCCTGTGTTGAAGAAGACATCCTGTTGCGGGTGCACATTGTTCGACAAGGCCTTAAAGACCTCACTGTAGTTCTCTGTATCAACAGATTGATCAAACAGTGCGATAATTTTATTGAACATCATCTGACCTGCTCCCCACAGGGCGCTGGCCACCTTTTCGGCTTGTCCGGGATACTCTTTTTGAATCGATGTAAGCACGAGGTTATGGAAGACTCCTTCTGCGGGCATATGCATTCCGGTCACTTCCGGTGCGATGGCTTTGCGAATGGGCATAAGGAATATTTTCCCTGTTGCTTTTCCCAGCCAGAGGTCTTCCTGTGGAGGTATTCCCACGATGGTAGCGGGGTACACGGCATTACGCCGGTGGGTAATGGCTGTTACATGGAAAACGGGATATAGGTCGGCCAGGGAGTAGAATCCTGTGTGATCGCCGAACGGCCCTTCGGTTTTGAGGGGCTCGTTGGGGTCAACATACCCTTCGATCACGATATCGGAGTCTTCCGGTATCCAGATGTCGTTGGTCAGTGATTTCACGAGTCGCACACCCTTTTTTCTGATCACTCCGGCCAGGATATTTTCATCGATAATGGGTGGCAGTGGAGCGGTAGATGCGTATGTTAGCACCGGATCGCCTCCGAGGGTCACGGTAACGGGCATCCGTTGGTTCAAGGCTTTGTACTTGCGGTAGTGTGCAGCACCATCCTTGTGCAGGTGCCAGTGCATGCCGGTTGACTGTTGATCATACACCTGCATGCGGTACATCCCTGTGTTCTGCTGTCCTGTTTCAGGGTCACGGCTATGCACGAGCGGGAGTGTGATAAAGGGGCCACCATCGTGAGGCCAGCAGGTAAGCACCGGTAGCTTTGACAGGTCAGGTTTGTCCATGACCACCTCCTGACAAGCGCCTCGTCGACCTTTTACCTTTTTGGGCAGCCAGCCAGACATCTTCAGTGCTTTGGGCAACATCGACACCTTGCCCATGAGGCTGGCCTCTCTCATCTGCATCACCATTTGCATCAGCTCATCGAGCTGGGCCGGGATGGCCTCGAGGCTATCAACTCCCAAGGCGGCAGCCATCCGTTGATCGGAAGCGAACGCGTTGATCAGCACCGGAAAGCGGGTTCCATTGGAGGTGAACAGCAGAGCCGGCCCACCCCCCTTGACCATCCTGTCGGCAATCTCAGTGATCTCCAACACCGTTGTGACCTCGGTGTCGATGCGGTGCAGTTCACCCATCTCTTCCAAACGGTCAACAAAGTCATGCATGCCATGGTATCTCATACGCAGTAGTTTTTGTTATGATGAAAGGGGGCGGGGCGGTAAAACCGTGGTTATCGCACGTAGCGGAAACTACGACCCGGGTACACAGCATGGTCGCCAAGAATCTCTTCAATACGTAGCAACCTGTTGTATTTTGCAATCCGGTCGGAGCGACTGGCTGATCCTGTTTTGATCTGCCCTGTATTCAACGCCACAGCCAGGTCGGCAATGGTGGTGTCTTCGGTCTCCCCTGAACGGTGACTGATCACTGCAGTGTATCCATTGCGGAATGCCAGGTCTACTGCATCAATTGTCTCTGTAAGGGTACCAATCTGATTCACTTTAATCAGAATAGAGTTGCAGATACCCTGCTCAATACCCTGACGCAATCTGGTGGTATTGGTAACAAAGAGGTCATCGCCTACCAGCTGGATGGTATCGCCCAGTGCATCCGTCATCAGCTTCCAACCCTTCCAGTCATCTTCAGCCATTCCGTCTTCAATTGAGAGGATCGGGAATCGGTTCGCCCAGTCTTTCCAAAAGTCGACCATTTCGGCGGGTGTAAGTTTGTCACCGGTTGACCAGTGCAGGTGGTACACATTCTCTTCAGAAAGGTAGTATTCTGAGGCGGCGGGATCGAGTGCGATGTATATATCTTCACCCGGTCGGTAACCGGCATTTTCTATCGCTTTAAGGATAAACTGGATGGCTTCTTCATTGCTCTTTAGGTTGGGCGCAAATCCACCTTCATCACCCACGTTGGTGGCATGCCCTTTCTCTTTGAGCACACTTTTTAGGTGGTGAAACACTTCGGTGCCCATCCTGATGGCCTGCGAGAAAGTTTCTGCACCAACAGGCATAATCATAAACTCCTGGAAGTCGATGCTGTTGTCAGCATGCGATCCACCATTGAGGATGTTCATCATGGGGATAGGGAGTGTATGTGCGTTGGCACCGCCGATGTAGCGATACAGTGACTGGTCTGTTTCCTGTGCGGCGGCATTGGCCACGGCGAGTGACACACCCAGTATGGCATTGGCACCGAGGTTGGCTTTGTTAGAAGAGCCGTCGAGGGCGATCATATGATGGTCAATGGCCCGTTGTGATGCCACGGGTACTCCTTGCAACTCTTTGGCCAGAATGGAGTTGACATTGTCAACGGCTTTGAGCACCCCTTTTCCCAGGTATACACCTTTGTCGTTGTCACGCAGCTCTACCGCTTCATGCACTCCGGTAGAAGCGCCTGAAGGAACAGCAGCCCGTCCGATAACACCGTTTTGTGTTAACACATCCACTTCAATCGTGGGGTTTCCTCTGGAGTCGAGGATTTGTCTGGCATGAATGTCGGCAATAATACTCATCTTGTTCTGTTTTTATTGTTGAAACTTTATTTTTCGCAAAAAGGGACAAGGCCATGCTGCCCCGCCCCCTTCGGTTCTATAACACACCCGTTAGCCGGATGCATAAAAGATATTTACTCTGCTTTTTTCTCTTCTTCTTCGTTTGAAGCGTCTTTGTCATCCTCTCCGTCTTCACTGTCAGCGGTGGCTTCAGGGGTTTTCGTCTCTTCGTCACCGGCGGGAGTCTCTTCGGGCTCCGTTTCAGTGGCAACATCCTCTATGGCGGCCTCCGGCTGAGCCTCTTCTGTTTCTGCTTCTGCTTCCACTTCCACCTGAGCCTCAGGGGTCTCCTCTTCAACTTCAGCTGGTGTATCAGCAACCACTTCGGGTTCGGTGGTTACATCTTCCACTACAGCTTCGGGAGCCTCCTCTTGGGTGGCTACAGTTGGAGTCGGAGCAGTATCGGCATCAGCAGCAACACCTTTACCGCGTCCACGGCGAGTACGCTTGGCAGCCGTCTTTTTCTGTGGTGTATCTGTTACGTATAGCTCGTTGTAATCGACCAGCTCGATGATGCACATTTGTGCATTGTCTCCCAACCGGTTTTCTGTTTTCAGGATCCGGGTATAACCACCCGGCCTGTCTGCAACCTTTAGTGATACTTCACGAAACAGTTCTGTAACCGCATGTTTGTCTCTCAGATAACCAAAAGCGATCCTGCGGTTGTGGGTGGTGTCTTCCTTGCTTCTGGTGATCAACGGTTCTATAAATGAACGAAGCACACGGGCTTTGGCCAGCGTTGTTCTGATACGCTTGTGCAAGATCAGAGAGGTGGCCATGTTCGATAACATCGACTTCCTGTGTGAGCTGGTCCTGCCCAGTGATTTTACTGATTTTCGGTGTCTCATTGTATTGTGATTTTCCTGTTCTAACTCTATCCTCTACCTATTCCTTGTCTAACTTGTATTTGTCGACGTTCATTCCAAACGTCAGATTCTTCGACTTCACCAGCTCGTCGAGTTCTGTGAGTGACTTTTTACCGAAGTTCCTGAACTTCAGCAAGTCATTCCTGTTGTAGCGTACCAACTCCCCCAGTGTTTCCACTTCAGCTGCTTTCAGACAGTTGAGTGCTCTCACGGACAAGTCCATATCCACCAGTTTGGTTTTAAGCAATTGTCTCATGTGGAGTGAAGACTCGTCGAATTCTTCCACTTGTGGTTTCTCTTCGAAGTCGATGGTGATTTTTTCATCAGAGAAGAGCAGGAAGTGGTGAATAAGGATTCGGGCGGCCTCTTTCAGTGCATCCTTTGGGTGGATTGAGCCATCGGTAGTGATCTCCAGCACCAACTTTTCGTAGTCGGTTTTTTGTTCCACACGATAGTTTTCCACCACATATTTCACATTCTTGATGGGGGTGAAGATGGAATCAATTGCGATGGTACCGATGGGTGCATTCAATTGCTTGTTCTCTTCAGCGGGCACATACCCTCTCCCCTTCTCGATGGTGAATTCAATATTCAATGTAACCGATGGGTCCATAGTACAGATCACCAGATCGGGGTTCAGCACCTGGAAGCTACTCAGGAAGCGATTCATGTCACCTGCCTTAAACTGATCCTGTCCGGTGATAGAGAGGTTCACTTGTTCGGTATTGACATCATCGATCTGCTGTTTTAAACGCACCTGCTTAAAATTAAGCACCATTTCAACCACATCTTCCACAACACCTTTGATGGTGGAGAACTCTTGGTCCACGCCGGCTATTTTGATGTTGGTAATAGCAAACCCTTCCAATGACGACAACAGGATCCGTCGTAGGGAATTGCCGATGGTGATGCCGTAACCAGGCTCAAGCGGACGAAATTCGAACTTTCCGTAGAAAGGGGTTTCGTCGAGCATGATCACTTTGTCTGGTTTCTGAAACGCTAAAATTGCCATGTATTCAGATCCTATATTAATTTAACAAAAACGTATTCAATTACGTTATGGGACTACTTAGAGTACAGCTCAACAATCAGCTGTTCTTTGATGGTTTCGGGGATTTCATCACGTGATGGCAGCGAAATCACCTTACCGGCCATTTGCGCATCATCCCATTCAATCCATTGAAACTTTTGGCCTCTACCGGCGAGTGAGTCAGTAATCACTTCCAGCGATTTTGATTTCTCTCTTACGCTCACGATATCGTGGGGTTTCACTTCATAGGAAGGGATGTTCACCACTTCACCATTGACCTGGATATGCTTATGCGAAACGAGCTGTCGGGCGGCGCGGCGTGAAGGGGCGATGCCCATTCTGTACACCAGGTTATCGAGGCGCATTTCACACAACTGCAGCAGTACCTCACCGGTAATACCGGGTTTATTGGTTGCCTTTTTAAAGGTATTGCGGAATTGGCGCTCGAGAATACCGTACGTGTATTTTGCCTTTTGTTTTTCCATGAGCTGCAAGCCATACTCAGATGTTTTCTTGCGTCGCTTGTTCAGCCCATGCATCCCCGGGGGGTATTTCTTTTTTTCAAAGTGGCGGTCGGCGCCAAAGATGGGCTCTCCAAACTTCCTGGCTATTTTGGTCTTAGGACCTGTGTATCTTGCCATAATTAATCTCTGTTATCTATTGCTTTTGTTCTGTTATACTTCTGGTATAAAGGCACGTTGGGCGTTACACCCTTCTTCTTTTGGGCGGTCTGCAGCCATTGTGAGGCAGTGGCGTGATATCCATGATTTCTGCCACTTCAATACCGGCTGCATGGAGAGTACGGATCGCCGACTCTCTTCCCGAACCGGGGCCTTTAACAAATACGCGTACTTTCCTTAAGCCCGCATCAAACGCTGCCTTGGCAGCATCTTGCGCTGCCATTTGGGCAGCATAAGGGGTGTTTTTCTTGGAACCCCTGAATCCCATCTTCCCTGCCGACGCCCAAGAGATAACCTGCCCGGAATCATTTGTCAAGGAAATGATGATGTTGTTGAAAGTAGCCTGAATAAAGGCTTTGCCAACAGGATCTACTTTTACTACACGCTTTTTGGTGCTTCGTGTGTTCTTAGCCATAGTATACTGATTATGCTCCTTTGTGTTACTTTATTTATTAACCTTTGGCTGCCTTCTTCTTGTTGGCAACAGTCTTCTTACGACCTTTCCGGGTACGTGCGTTGTTCTTTGTACTCTGCCCACGCAACGGAAGGCCGATCCTGTGACGAATGCCACGGTATGAGCCGATGTCCATTAAACGTTTGATGTTCATCTGAACCTCGGAGCGCAATGCCCCTTCAATCTTCAAATGATCGTTAATGTAGTTACGAATCTGGTTCTGCTCATCGTCAGTCCAATCCTGGACACGCTTGCCCGGATCCACCTTAACCTCCTGCAAAATACGCGTTGCAGTGCTCCGGCCAATGCCGAAAATGTAGGTGAGAGATACCTCTCCCCTTTTGTTCTTTGGTATGTCTATACCTGCTATCCTTGCCATATCAAGAGTGTTGTTTTATTTTCTCTTATTTCTCTGTTAACCCTGACGTTGCTTGTACCTGGGGTCCTTCTTGTTGATGATGTAAATTCTACCCTTCCTTCTAACGATCTTGTCGTTAGGGGTACGCTTCTTTACTGCTGCTCTGATCTTCATCTTTGCTGTTGTGTTTTATTTGTATCGGTATGTTATTCTTCCTTTTGTCAAATCATATGGTGACATTTCAAGTTTTACCTTGTCGCCCGGCAATATACGAATATAGTGCATCCGCATCTTCCCGGAGATATGGGCAATGATAATGTGCCCGTTTTCGAGTTCAACGCGAAACATTGCATTGCCCAGTGATTCGAGCACTGTGCCGTCAAGTTCTATTGACTTCTGCTTTGCCATACATCCATTAATTCGTTATAAAATATTCTGTTTTTCAGACAATACTTTTTCAATATATTCATAAGTTGACAAGACTTCTGCGGAGCCTTTACGCACCACAATGGCGTGTTCAAAGTGCGCTGAGGGTTGCCGGTCGAAGGTTCTGATGGTCCATCCATCGCTGTCTTGCGCTACAGTTCGGCTTCCAAGGTTTACCATGGGTTCGATACAGATCACCAGGCCCTCTTTGAGTCTGGATCCGGTACCGCGTCTGCCATAGTTAAGCACTTCAGGCTTTTCGTGTAGTTTTCGGCCGATGCCATGCCCTACCAGCTCACGCACAACACTAAACCCATGCATCTCGACATGATACTGGATGGCATATCCAATATCTCCCAAGCGGTTTCCGGCAACGGCGGCTTCTATTCCTTTCGCCAGTGATTCTTTGGTCACCCTGAGAAGCATTTCCACCTTCGGGTGAAGCGGTCCGATACCGTAGGTATAGGCTGAATCACCATAGAAACCGTTTTTCAACACGCCACAATCAACAGACACAATATCTCCTTCTCTGATCACCTGTTTGCCAGGAATTCCATGCACCACCTGTTCATTGATTGAAATGCACAGTGTGGCAGGAAAGCCATTGTACCCTTTAAACCCAGGCGCAGCATCATGATCACGTATGAACGTTTCAGCCACTGCGTCGAGCTCACCGGTGGTAACACCAGGTTCCAGGTGACGTGCCACTTCAGCATGCGTCTTGCCAACAAGTAAAGAACTCTCTCTGATCAGCTCTATCTCTTCTTCTGTTTTATATAATGATCGTTCAAACATTGCGCTGATCAATTTCACCTTCCGGTGAAGCCACCTGAACGACCTTTTATTCTACCTGTTTTCGTTAAGCCATCATAATGCCGCATCATGAGATGACTCTCGATCTGCTGCAGGGTATCCAGTATCACACCCACCATAATGAGCAGCGAAGTGCCACCGAAGAACTGGGCGAACTGTGAGTTGACCCCTCCCAGGTGGACAATGGCAGGCAATACAGCGACAAAGGCGAGGAAGAATGATCCGGGCAACGTAATCTTCGACAGGATCCCGTCGAGGTATTGGGATGTCTTTTTCCCGGGTTTAATTCCCGGGATAAACCCACCGTTCTTTTTCATATCCTCGGCCATCTGAGTAGGGTTGATGGTGATCGCGGTATAGAAATAGGTAAAAGCGATAATAAGCAGTGCAAACACAAAGTTATACCAGAAGCCATTGTAGTTTGAGAAGGCTCTTGCGAACCCTGACATAGTTTCAGAGGTGGAGAATCCAACCAGCGTAATGGGGAGGAACATGATTGCCTGGGCAAAGATAATAGGCATTACACCTGCGGCATTTACTTTGAGAGGCACATACTGTCTGACACCACCAAACTGTTTGTTTCCAACGATTCGTTTAGCGAACTGCACTGGCACCCTGCGTGTTCCCTGCACGAGCAGGATACACATGAGAATCACAGCGACCAATACCACCAGCTCTACAAGGAAAATGACGAGACCTCCTCCACCACTCTCAAACCTGGAGGCAAACTCTGCCACCAGGGCAAATGGGAGGTTGGCGATGATACCCACCATAATGATCAGTGATATACCGTTTCCGATCCCTTTGTCGGTAATTCGTTCACCCAGCCACATAACAAACATAGAGCCTGCCGTGAGGATCAGGATCGACGAGATCCCGAATGGGGAGAATATGCCCATTGACACCCCCGGTTCAAAGGGGTAAATGTGGTGGGATCCGATGGTACGCACCAGATTGGCGATATACGCGGGTGACTGGAAGATAAGGATGATCACGGTAAGGTACCTGGTGATCTGGTTCATCTTCTTTCTGCCGCTTTCGCCTTCCCGCTGCAATTTCTGGAAATAGGGCACGGCAATACCGAGTAGCTGTACCACGATGGATGCACTGATATAGGGCATAATTCCGAGGGCAAAGATGGAAGCATTTGAGAATGCACCTCCCGAGAACATATTGATCAGCCCCATCAACCCTGAGTCTGTTTGGCTTTGCAGCGCAGTAAGCCCGGCCGGATTTACCCCCGGTAACGCCACATAAGACCCGATACGGTATATCAGAATGATACCCAGGGTGTACATGATCCGTTTCCTGAGATCCTCTATCTTGTAAATGTTTTTAAGCGTCTGGATAAATCTGTTCATAAGGCGATTATTCTATGGTTGTTGTAGTACCCCCTTGGGCTTCAATAGCTTTCACGGCTGAAGCAGAAAAGGCATGCGCTGTAACCGTTAGTTTTGCGGTTAAAGTTCCTCTGCCCAAAATCTTCACCCTGTCTTTCTTGCCTGCCAGCCCGTGGTTTACAAGCACTTGAACATCCACGTTTTCAATCTGGTGCTGCTCGGCCAGCTCTTGCAACTTGTCGATATTAACACCAAGGTACTCAACACGGTTGATGTTTTTAAAACCAAATTTCGGCACACGACGATACAGAGGCATCTGTCCTCCTTCAAAACCTAATTTCGACTTATACCCCGATCTGGATTTTGCGCCTTTGTGCCCTTTGGTGGATGTACCACCTCTGCCGGTACCTTGTCCGCGGCCAATCCTTTTCGATTTCTTAACAGCCCCTTCGGCTGGCTTCAAATTGCTGAGATCCATATTACTAAGTAACTTATCTGGTGATCACTAAATTTCTTCATATTTAACCAGGTGGCTCACTTTCCGCACCATTCCCAGTATTTGTGGAGTGGCATCGTGTTCAACTACCTGACGAATTCCTCTTAGGCCCAAGGCCTGCAGGGTTCTCTTCTGGCGTTCCGGACGCCCTATTTTGCTTTTTACCTGCTCTATTTTTATTCTTTTCATGATGTTACGCTCTATTGAGAATCATTAGCCGTTAAACACTTTCTGAAGATCTACCTGACGAGTTTGTGCCACGGTATGAGGATCACGCATCTGCATCAGTGCGTTGATGGTCGCTTTCACGACACTGTGTGGGTTGGAAGAGCCTTTGCTTTTAGCCAGTACATCTTTCACGCCAACACTCTCGAGCACGGCACGCATCGCACCGCCTGCGATAACACCAGTACCGGTTGAGGCAGGCTTGACAAACACCTCAGCACCGCTATATTTCCCAACCTGTTCATGGGGCACAGTACCCTTCAACACCGGTACACGTATCAGGTTCTTCTTGGCGTCATCAATCCCTTTGGCAATAGCAGAGGTGACCTCTTTGGCTTTGCCAAGGCCATACCCTACCACACCATTCTCGTTACCAACAACCACAATGGCAGAAAAACTGAATGTGCGACCACCCTTGGTTACCTTGGTTACCCGCTGAATGCTTACCAGACGATCTTTAAAATCGATCTCACTGGATTTTACCTTCTTTACATTTAAATTTGCCATATCTATCTATTAGAATTTAAGGCCTGCTTCTCTGGCTGCATCAGCCAACGCTTTTACCCTGCCATGATACAAATAACCGCTTCTGTCAAAAACCACCGATTCAACACCGGCCGATTTGGCTCTCTCAGCCAGTTGCGCTCCCACCAGTTTCGACTGTTCCATCTTAGGTACCTTCTGCTCAGCGATGGCAGACTCACGCGATGAAGCGGCCGCTACCGTATGACCGTTAAGGTCATTGATCAACTGTGCATAGATCTGTTTGTTACTGCGGAACACCGACAGTCGGGGACGCTCTTCCGTGCCGGCGATCCGTTTACGGATCCGCATCCTGATCTTCTTCCTTCTGATCTCTTTTCTGTTTTTCATATCTCTTTCTCTTTTACCCGACCTCTTCAGCTCTCTTGCCGATCAAAACGCAAGCGCTTTTTTCCCGGGCTATCTGTTTATTTTGTATTCACTATTACTCTCCGGCTTTACCCACTTTCTTCCTGAGTACTTCACCGCGGAACCTGATCCCTTTGCCCTTGTAAGGCTCGGGCTTCCGCAGTGAGCGTATTTTGGCAGCTACCTGACCCAACAACTGCTTGTCGTTGGAACGGAGGATCAAGACAGGAGGTTTTCCTCTCTCTACGACCGATTCGGCCTTTACCTCATCAGGGATCTGCATCACGATGTTGTGGGAATAGCCCAACGACATTTCAATCAAATTGCCTTTTGCTTCCACTTTGTAACCTACACCCACAAACTCCTGAATGGTGGTAAAGCCTTCGGTGACACCGGTCACCATGTTCTGGATCAAGGCACGGTACAAGCCGTGTTTTGATCTTACCGGTCCCGACTCATTGGTGCGCGACAGCACCAACTGCGATCCTTCTTGTTCAACCTGAATACAGGGATCTATTTGCTGACCCAACTCACCGTTGGGGCCTTTTACGGTCACCCAGTTGGTATCAGACACTTTGATTTCTACCTTATCAGGAATCTCTATTGGGTTTTTTCCTATTCTTGACATCCGTACTCCTCCAAAATAATATTAGCTGACATAACAAATCACCTCGCCACCGATGTGCATATTTCTTGCTTCTTTATCGGTCATAAGCCCTTGGGAGGTGGAAATAATCGCAACACCCAAACCATTCAACACCCTGGGGAGTTCTTCGGCTCCGACATAGTGGCGCAATCCCGGGCGGCTCACTCTTTTCAAAGAGTTTATGGCCGGAACCTTGGTTTTGGGGTGATACTTCAGGGCGATTTTTATGATGCCCTGTTTGTTATCGTCCTCAAATTTATAATTCAAAATATATCCTTTGTCGAAAAGGATCCGGGTCATCTCTCTTTTCATGTTTGAGCCCGGGATCTCCACGATACGGTGGTTTGCCTTGATGGCATTCCGTACTCGGGTAAGATAATCTGCAATCGGATCAGTATTCATAGCTTGCAATAATATATTATTCTCTAACTGTTTCTTTACCAACTGGCTTTTTTCACACCCGGGATCAGCCCTTTAAGAGCCATCTCCCTGAAGTTGATCCTGGAGACACCAAATTGACGCATGTAGCCTTTGGGGCGACCGGTCAGAGAGCACCTGTTGTGCAACCGCACCGGAAGTGCATTCTTGGGAAGCTTTTGCAAGCCTTCCTGGTCACCGGCGGCTTTCAATGCAGCACGCTTTGCAGCATACTTGGCCACCATACGCTCACGCTTTCTTTCTCTTGCTTTGATCGATTCTTTAGCCATCTTCTCTAGTTATTTTTTTTAAACGGAACACCAAACTCGCGTAACAGTGCGTGGGCCTCTTTGTCTGTCCGTGCAGTAGTTACAATGGTGATGTCCATACCTGTAATTTTATTCACTTTGTCGATATTGATCTCCGGAAAGATGATCTGCTCAGTAACACCCATAGAGAAATTGCCTCTTCCGTCGAATCCTTTATCGGAGATTCCCCTGAAGTCGCGAATACGTGGGATCGAAGTAGCAATCAAACGATCAAGAAACTCATACATCATACTCCGACGCAAGGTAACACGGGCACCAACGGCCATGCCTTTTCTGAGTTTAAAGTTTGATACGTCAATCTTCGATTTGGTGGGAACAGCTTTTTGTCCACTGATCAGGCTCATCTCATCGAGAGCAAACTCCATGAGCTTCTTATCGGCAATGGCACCACCCACCCCTTGGTTCAACACGATTTTCACAAGTCTGGGGACCTGCATGGGACTTGTGTACTGAAACTCTTCTGTGAGCGCAGGCACAATCTCTTTCTGATACTTCTCTTTTAGCCTTGGTACGTAGCTCATCACTTAATTACCTCCCCTGATTTTTTTGAATACCTGACCAGTTTACCGGTCTTCTCATCTGCCATTTTACCTATTCTGGTGGCATCTCCTTTGGCGTCAACCACCATGAGGTTTGAGATGTGAATGGCAGCTTCCTTTTTCACAATACCACCTTGGGGGTTTGCCGCAGTAGGTTTTGAGTGTTTAGATACGAGGTTGATACCCTCCACGATTGCGCGATCTTTTTCGATCATAACACGCAAGACTCTTCCGGTCAACCCTTTGTCTTCACCGGAGATCACCTTCACCGTATCGTTCTTTTTAATTTTGATCTTCTTCATAACACACTGGTATTTAAAGCACTTCTGGTGCCAACGATACTATCTTCATAAACTTCTTGTCTCTCAGTTCTCTGGCCACTGGGCCAAAGATACGAGTACCTCTGATTTCATCGGTGGCGCTGAGCAATACCACCGCGTTGTCGTCGAAACGTATGTACGTACCGTCAGGTCTGCGCACCTCTTTTTTGGTTCTCACAATCACTGCACGTGAGACAACGCCTTTCTTGATGTTGCCACTGGGTACCGCACTTTTCACCGTAACAATAATTTTGTCACCGATAGAGGCATATCTTCGTTTGGTACCACCAAGCACCCTGATGCACAACACCTCTTTTGCTCCACTATTGTCTGCAACTTTCAGACGTGATTCCTGCTGTATCATAACTATTTCGCCCTTTCAATGATTTCTACCAATCTCCAACATTTGTTTTTGCTCAACGGCCGTGTTTCACTGATACGAACGGTATCACCTACATTACACTCGTTGTTTTCGTCATGTGCAAAAAACCGGGAGCGTCTTTTGATAAATTTTCCATACATCGGGTGCTTCTCCCGGTGTTCGATCTGAACCACCATGGATTTATCCATTTTGTTACTCACCACGAGACCGATTCGTTCTTTTCTGATATTTCTCTTTTCCATCACAATACCTTCTATGGATTAGTTGTTATTCGCTGATTCCTGGATTTCACGTTTCCGCATCTCTGTTTTCAGTCTGGCAATAGTGCGTCTGAAAGCGGTGATTTTCCTGGGGTTCTCGAGTTCTGATACGCGGTGATGAAGCAAGAGCTTTTGCATCTGGTTCTGCTCCTCTTCAAGTCTTTCGATCAGTTCAGGATCAGACAACTCCCTAATTACTTGATTCTTCATTCCTTTATAGATATTTTATTCTTCAACATAATCTCTTCTCACCACAAACTTGGTTGTCACGGGTAGTTTTTGCGCAGCCAGCCTCATGGCCTCTTTGGCGACCTCCAGTGGTACACCTTCTGATTCGAAGATAATTCTTCCCGGGGCCACCCTTGCCACGAAGTATTCAGGAGCTCCTTTACCTTTACCCATACGTACTTCTGCGGGCTTTTTGGTAACCGGTTTATCGGGAAATATTCTGATCCAGATCTGCCCTTCACGTTTCATATAACGTGTAACGGCCTGACGCGCGGCTTCGATTTGTCTACCGGTAATCCATCCCTGTTGGAGTGTTTTGATTCCGAAAGACCCAAACGCGAGCTGGTCGCCCCGGTGCGAATTCCCTTTGATCCGCCCCTTCTGATGCCGTCTGTATTTTGTCTTTTTTGGCTGTAACATGATATCCTGTATTTGCTATTGTTCTTATCCTGGGTTATTTCTTTCTTCTGGGGCCTCTGCCTCTTCCACCACCGGCACCTGGGCCACCACTTCTATGTGGTTTCTGTGTAACGGCACCTTCTATGGTTGAGAATTCAGGTTTTCCGTATACTTCCCCTTTACAGATCCATACCTTCACACCAATACGCCCGTAGGTTGTGTGTGCCTCGGTCAAAGCGTAGTCAATATCGGCGCGGAAAGTATGCAAAGGGGTACGCCCCTCTTTATAACTCTCTGAACGTGCCATCTCAGCTCCACCTACACGGCCGCTGATCATCACCTTGATCCCTTCAGCACCCATACGCATGGTGGAAGCAATCGCCGTTTTGATTGCACGACGGAAAGACACACGCCCTTCGATCTGTCTTGCAATGGTCTGACTTACGATAAGCGCATCCAGTTCAGGCCTTTTGATCTCGGATATATTGATCTGTATCTCTTTATTGGTAACCTTCTTAAGCTCTTCTTTCAGCTTATCAACCTCCTGACCACCTTTACCAATGATGATTCCCGGGCGGGCGGTGAAAATGGTTACCGTTACAAGCTTTAAAGTACGCTCAATCACGATCCTTGACACACCAGCTTTCGACAAACGCGCCGAAAGATATTGTCTGATTCTGAAATCCTCGTGCAGCTTTTCACTGAAACTTCTTCCTTTGCCACCATACCAGTTGGAATCCCAACCCCTGATGATACCAAGACGATTACCGATAGGATTTGTTTTTTGTCCCATTATTGTGTTACGTTAAATTCCTTTTTCATTATCTGACACCTCACTCATATCCTCTTCGACCATATCAAAGTCGGCCATTTCGTCCAGCATTCTTAACTCTTCGGCACGGCTTCCCAGGATAAGGGTAACGTGGTTAGAGCGTTTTCTGATACGATGGGCACGTCCTTGCGGTGCGGTACGCAGTCTCTTCAGCATTCTTCCACTGTCAACATTGATCTGACGGATATATAATTCACTCTCCTCGATACGGGCATCTTCGTTTTTCACTTGCCAGTTGGCGATTGCGGACAACACGAGTTTGCGCAAACGTTCTGCTGCTTCCTTCGGTGAATTCTTCAGGATGAAAAGCGCCTTCTCCACCTCCAGTCCACGAATCATATCGGCGACCAGCCGCATCTTACGTGGTGAGGTTGGACAATCGTTCAGGCGGGCAATGTACACCGATTTCATCGCCTCTTTGCGCTCCTCAGCTGCTATTCTTTTTCTTGCTCCCATGGTTCAATTTCTGATTTTTGCAATTCTATTCAGCATATCCAACAATACACTTTATTTCTTACGGTTGCCAGCATGCCCCCTGAAGGTACGCGTTGGGGAAAACTCTCCCAGCTTATGGCCTACCATGTTTTCAGTGATATACACCGGGATAAACTTGTTGCCATTGTGCACTGCAACTGTTAGCCCTACAAAGTCAGGTGATATAACAGAGGCTCTGGACCAAGTTTTTACCACTGATTTTTTCTTTGCGGCCTGGGTGTCCAATACACGTTTTTCAAGTTTGTAGTGTATATATGGCCCTTTTTTAAGTGATCTGCTCATCGTTATTCTTTGTTATGCTGTTATTCTGTTATTTCTTTTTACGTTCGATGATATACTTACTGGAAGCTTTCTTTTTAGAACGGGTTTTGTAGCCTTTGGCGGGCACACCTTTTCGTGATCGTGGGTGACCACCGGTAGCACGCCCTTCACCTCCACCCATGGGGTGATCAACGGGGTTCATCACTACGGGGCGGGTACGTGGTCTGCGACCCAGCCAACGGGTACGTCCGGCTTTACCGCCCACCTCAAGGCTATGGTCGATGTTGCTCACCATACCAATGGTTGCCTTGCAGGTTTGCAAGATCATACGTGTTTCACCTGATGGGAGTTTCAACACTGCATACTTCCCATCACGAGACATCAGCTGAGCATAAGATCCGGCACTGCGGGCCATTTTGGCACCCTGGCCGGGCCTCAGCTCAGTGTTGTGTATAATGGTACCATAAGGAATCTCACTAAGGTACAGTGAGTTTCCTAAATCGGGAGAAACGCCTTTTCCGGCATTGATCTCCTGGCCCACCTTCAACCCGTTGGGGGCGATAATGTAGCGTTTCTCACCGTCAGCGTATGCCACCAATGCAATCCTGGCTGTACGGTTGGGGTCATACTCGATGGTCTTCACACGGGCAGGAACTCCCTCCTTCTCACGTTTGAAGTCAATGATCCGGTATGCCTGTTTGTGACCACCACCACGATAACGTATTGTCATACGCCCCTGGTTGTTCCGGCCACCACTCTTCTTGATCGGAGCTACCAAACTCTTTTCAGGCTTGGAAGCCGTAATATCATCAAACGCACTTATTACCTTAAAGCGCTGACTGGATGTCGTGGGTTTGAATTTCTTTAAAGCCATGATGTCTCCTAAATATTACTGAAAAAATCAATCGTTTCACCTTCTGCCAATGTCACAACAGCTTTCTTGTAAGCGTTCGTTCTTCCGGTGAGATAGCCGGCCTTGGTCATACGACCTTTCGCTTTCCCATTGTGATTCATTGTATTCACGCGCAATACCTTTACACCATAGAGTGATTCAACAGCATCGCGTATCTCTATTTTGTTTACTTTCCTGTCAACGATAAATGCATACTGGTTGAGCTTTTCGCTCACCAGTGTCATCTTTTCCGTTACAACAGGTTTCTTTATAATGCTCATGGTTGTTCTTTGTTATATTGTTAAACCCTTCGCGTTAATCCTTCTTTAACAATGCTGTAATTGTTTCGAGTGCTGACTCAGACACAATCATTTTATTGGCATTGAGGATTTCATACGTATTCAGGCTGTCGGCCAGTCGCACCTTTGTTTTCTGTAAATTTCTGGAAGCCAGCACCACATTGTGGTTGGTTTGTGGCAAAACGAGCAATGTTTTCAGCGCATAGGCGTCAAATCCATTGAGTATTTCCACGAAGTTGCGGGTGCGTGGTTCCTCAAAAGAGAAGTCTTCGACCACAACAATTTCACCGGCTTTGGCTTTGTAAGTGAGTGCGGATCTACGTGCCTGTTGTTTCAGCTTTTTGTTCAGTTTAAAGCTATAGTCACGGGGTTCCGGGCCAAAGACAGTTCCACCACCACGAAAGATGGGAGACTTAAGGCTACCGGCACGCGCTGTACCTGTTCCTTTTTGTCTTTTGATCTTTCTTGTACTGGCAGTTACCATGGCCTTGTTCTTGGTTGCATGGGTGCCCTGGCGCTGATTGGCACCATACTGCTTCACATCGAGGTAAATCGCATGATCACTTGGCTCTATGCCAAATACCGTATCGTCAAGTGTTACTTTACGACCTGTATCTTCGCCTTTGATTGAATATACTGCTAACTCCATCTCTCCAAAATTAAATATGAGCCCTTTGGTCCTGGTACAGAACCTTTAACTACTACCAGATTTTTCTCAGGAATAAGCTTCATGATCTGGATATTGATCATTTTGTTGCGTTTATTGCCTGTCCGACCGGCCATACGCATTCCCTTAAAAACCCTTGAAGGGTGCGATGAGGCACCTATTGATCCGGGTGCACGCATTCTGTTGTGCTGGCCGTGGGTTGCATCACCCACACCCCCAAAACCATGACGTTTTACAACACCCTGAAAGCCTTTACCTTTAGAATAACCGACCACATCAATGAACTCACCCTCCTCAAATACGTCGACGGTGAGGGTTTCACCAAACTCTTTCCTCTCCTCAAACCTGCTGAACTCAGCAAGCATCTTCTTTGGGGTGGTGCCTGCCTTGGCAAAATGCCCCTGCATAGGCTTGTTCGTCCGGCTCTCCTTCTTTTCATCGAACCCAAGCTGGATCGCTTCGTAACCATCCTTCTCCAGAGTGCGGATCTGTGTTACCACACATGGACCAGCCTCTATGACAGTGCAGGGAATAATGTTCCCGTCAGCGTCATATATGCTTGTCATCCCAATCTTTTTTCCAATTAATCCTGACATAACGTTCCTCTTTTATCTCTTTCGTACTACCGTCACACCTTGATCTCTACTTC